>DAOOQY010000059.1:0-11927 GCA_035389025.1 Verrucomicrobiota bacterium | reverse complement strand
GGGCATGGACATCCTGGCCGGCGATCCGCTCACGCACCTTCAGATGACCAACAACGTGGTTGTGGATGTGGTCGAGCACCTCATAAAGTGCGGTCGCCCGGTGCTCGTGGCGGGCGGCGGCGGATACCACGTCGAGAACACCGTGCGAGGCTGGGCGCTGGCGTGGCGGACGTTTTGCGGTGAAGGGGATGAGGACGTTTACAGCCTGGGGCTGGGAGGGGTGATGCTCGCCAGCAGCGAGTGGGCGGGTGGCCTGCGGGACCGGGCGCTGGTTGTGACCCAGGAACAACGTGAGGCGGTTGAACCCGAACTGCGGAGCACCATCGACAGACTTGCTCAAACCGTGTTCCCGCACCATGGTTTGCGCATTCCATCCGTTCCGGGCTGCGGCCCAGCCCAGGACGGCCAACACGAGCGATCAGTTTAGCAAACACGCACCATTGAAACAGGAAAGGAAAGACAGACATGACCGAACCCATCAAGACCGTTTCGACCGATTCCCTGCTGCAAGAGACCCGCACGTTCCCGCCATCGTCGGACGCGGTCCAGCGGGCCTACATCAATTCCGATCAATACAAGGCCATGTACGACCGTTCGATCAAGGACCCAGAGGGATTCTGGCTCGAACAGGCCAAGACGCTGGACTGGGTGCGCCCTCCCACCAAGGCCAGGCGTTACCTGTGGGATACAGCGGCGCGCCGGATCGAGCACACCTGGTTCGAGGACGGCCAGCTCAACGTGAGCGTCAATTGCCTGGACCGGCAGTTGGCGAAGAGGGCGAACAAACCGGCTCTGATCTGGCAGGGCGAACCGGAGAACGATGTCCGGACGCTCACGTATGCCGACTTGCACCGCGAGGTCTGCAAATGCGCCAACGTGCTCAAGTCGCTGGGCGTCAAGAAGGGCGACCGGGTCTCGATCTACCTGCCCATGATCCCCGAATTGCCGATCGTCATGCTCGCCTGCGCGCGGATCGGGGCGGTTCATTCGGTCGTGTTCGGCGGATTCAGCGCCGAGGCGCTGGCCGGGCGCATCAATGATTCCGCGTGCAAGCTGCTGGTGACCTCGAACACATCGCTGCGCTCGGGCAAGGCGATCCCGCTCAAGACCATTGCGGACGAGGCGCTCAAGCACACCAGCACCATCGAGAAGGTCATCCTGGTCAAGCGCAACGAAACGCCCTGCAACGTGGTTGCCGGACGCGATCTCTGGTACCACGAGTTGATGGCAGGGGCCGCGGCGCAGTGCGCGCCGGAGCCGATGCACGCCGAGGATGCCCTGTTCATGCTCTACACATCGGGGTCGACCGGCAAGCCCAAGGGCGTGGTGCACACCACGGCCGGCTACCTCCTCCACGCCGCCCTGTCGCACAAGTACATCTTCGACGTCCACGAGGACGACGTTTACTGGTGCACCGCCGATATCGGCTGGGTGACGGGTCACACGTACATCGTCTATGGCCCCCTGTGCAACGGCGCGACGAGCGTCATGTTCGAAGGTGTCCCGACCTTCCCCGATGCGGGCCGGTTCTGGCAGGTGATCCAGAAGTTCAAGGCCACGGTGTTCTACACCGCGCCGACCGCCATCCGGTCCCTGATCCGCCTCGGCGAGGAATGGCCCAACAAGCACGACCTGAGCAGCCTTCGCGTGCTGGGCTCGGTCGGCGAGCCGATCAATCCCGAGGCGTGGATGTGGTATCACCGGGTCATCGGCAAGGGGCGCTGCCCGATCGTGGACACCTGGTGGCAGACCGAGACGGGCGGGATTCTGATCACTCCGTTGCCGGGGGCGCACACCCTCAAGCCCGGCAGTGCCTGCCGCCCGTTCTTCGGTGTCGAGCCGGTGGTCCTGCGCGACGACGGGTCGGAATGCAGTCCGAACGAAGGGGGCAAGCTCTGCATCAAGAAGCCGTGGCCCGGCATGATGCGCACGACGTGGGGCGATCACGACCGGTTCATCGACACCTACTTCACGATGTATCCGAACATCTACTTCACGGGCGACGGCTGCCGCGTGGACCCGGATGGGGATTACTGGTTGATGGGCCGCATCGATGATGTCGTGAATGTGTCCGGACACCGCATCGGCACGGCCGAGGTCGAGAGCGCGCTTGTCAGTCATCCCAAGGTGGCCGAGGCCGCCGTCGCGCCGATGCCGCACGACGTCAAGGGCCAGGGGCTTTACGCCTTCGTCACGCTGAAGGAAGGCGAGCACGAGAGCGAGGAACTCCGCAAGGAACTGGCCCTCCATGTCCGCAAGGAGATCGGGCCCATCGCGGTGCCCGACAAGATTCAGTTCGCCCCGGGGCTGCCCAAGACGCGATCGGGCAAGATCATGCGGCGCATCCTGCGCAAGATCGCCGAGAACGCCGTCGATCAGATCGGCGACATCACCACCCTGGCCGACCCGCATGTGGTCGAGGCGCTGGTCAAAGGAAAACAGTAGATGCCCCGACGCGGCCCCAGTGCCGCTCTGTGTTTCGTGCCGCCGGGGTCCGGTGCCCCGGCGGCCCCATCCGCCCGCTCGACCTTCACCCAGGAACCCCGGCCCCTTGATCTCCCCCCAACCCTCAACTCAGCCCATACCGTATGCCAACTGAATCCCATGCCCCCCCTACGCCCGTTGCCCATCGCGGCTGGACGGTCACGTTCGCCGGAATCGGAATCAACCTTGCGCTCGGCGTGCTCTACACGTGGAGCATGTTCAAAGGCGCCATCGAGAAGGAGTTTGGCTGGAAAGGGGACCAGCTCAACGATCCGTACGCGCTTTGCTGCCTGGCCTTTGCCTTCACGATGATCCTGGCGGGCCGCTGCCAGGACAAGTTCGGCCCCCGGCTGACGGCCTCGATCGGCGGTCTGCTCGTCGGGGCGGGCATGGTGCTGATCGCCACCACGACCAGCTACGCGATCTGGCTCCTCGGGTTCGGCCTGCTCGTCGGCATCGGCATCGGCTTTGGCTATTCGTCGGCCACTCCGCCTGCCCTCAAGTGGTTTCCTCCATCGAAGACCGGTTTGATTGCCGGCCTGGTCGTGGCGGGCTTTGGCCTGGCGCCCGTCTACCTCGCGCCCACGTCCCAATACCTGCTCGCCCATTTCGGCCTCCAGAAGTCGATGCTCACCTTCGGCATCGCCTTTGTCATCCTCGTTTGCGCCCTGGCGCAGTTGCTGGTGAATCCGCCCCCGGGCTATGTGGCCGGCGCCGCGCCGGCGGGAGCCGGAGCGGCGGCGCCCAAGCCGGTTGCCTCGAGCGCGACGCCGGGCGAGATGCTGCGCCAGCCGCTGTTCTACCTGCTTTGGATCATCTATTTCATCGGCGCTGGCGCCGGCCTCATGGTCATCAGCAGCATCGGCGGCATGGCCAAGGCCAGCATGGGCCACCTCGCCTTCATCGCCGTGGCAGTCATGGCCATCGGCAACGCCGGCGGGCGCATCCTGGCCGGGATGCTCTCGGACAGGATCGGACGCCGCGGGACCCTGCTTCTCGTGTTGCTGTTTCAGGCGGTCCTGATGTTCGCAGCCATTCCGGTGACGGGCACCCAGACCATGGCCGGCGTCGTGGTCGTTGTCGTGGCCGCGTTGATCGGGGCGAACTATGGCGCCAACCTCGCCCTGTTCCCGTCCTACTGCAAAGACCTCTGGGGTCTGAAGAGCTTCGGTATCAACTACGGTCTGCTGTTCACGGCGTGGGGCCTGGGCGGATTCGCCCTGAGCGCCCTGGCCCAGCGCCTGGTCGCGGCGAGCCAGGGGAGCTACCGATCCTCGTTCATCACGGCCGGCGTGCTCTTGCTCATCGGGGCCGGGCTGACGTTCTTGATCAAACCGCCCCAACCCAAGGCGTCCGCCTGAGCGTGGGGCCGATGTGAATTCACTCCTCATAACGACCGAGATGAAATCCAGAATCCAAAATCGAAAACCCAGAATCCGCACCGACCGCTGTCTCCTGTCATGCGCGCTGGCGGCTCTGTCCCTGGCGGCGCTGCCGGTTGGTGCCTGGGAGGTGGCAACCAATCTGACCGTGAAGGCGGAGTTGAGCGCCAAAGAGGGTTACGACAGCAATGTCTATCTCCAGGACCACGAACCGGACACCGACGCCGTCCCTCGGGCGGCGCGGCCGGACCAGGACTCGTTTGTCACCTCGGTGACGCCGAAACTCTCGCTTGATTGGAAGCCGTGCACGGCCTTCTCCGCGGCGGTCAGCTACGCGCCGGAAGTGACCTTCTATCACGCCGAGTCGTCGGAGGATTACGTGGCGCACCGGGGCGCGGTCAACCTGCGGGGCGCGGTCGGAGACGTGCCCTGGGAAATGCCGCACAGCATCACCTTCATCGACGGCAACCGCAAAGGGCTCTACTACGGCGTGTCGAGCCTGCCGGGCCAACTCGATGGCGTGCCGGCCATTGGCGGCATTCCCGTGCGCGATCGGCGCGAGCAGTTCGTCTACCGGGGCGGCTTCAAGGCGACCTGGTCGCTCGGCGCCTTCTTCATCCGCCCGGTCCTCGCCGCCTACGTCCACGATTTTCAAACCAAACAGAAGCTCAACGGCAGACTCCTGCCCGACGGCTCGCCCAATCCCGATTGGGGTTATGAGAACTACGTGGACCGGAGCGCATTGAACTATGGGCTGGATGTGGGCTGGTCGGTCGATGCGCGGACGAAGCTGTATGCCGGCTACCGTTACGGCAACGAGTTCGAGGGGACAATGCGTGGCAGTCCCTACCGCTACGATGCCCAGGTGCATCGGCCGCTCGTCGGGATCGAGGGCAAGCCCGTTTCGTGGCTCACGGCGGATGTCAGCATCGGCCCGGATATTCACAACACAACCTCCCGGCACGATCCGGCGTTCGATCCCGATTACACGGCCCTCTGGGTGGACGCCGTGCTCACGCTCACACCGACGGCGAAGGACACCATCGCGCTGATCTGGAGACAGAACACGCAACCCGCCTTTTCGAGCCCGTCGGTCTACGAGGATACCGTGTACGAAGGCACGCTGCGCCATCGCTTCGATGATCAATGGTCCGTGGGCGGCGGGTTCCGCGCCTACCTCGGCGATTGGCACGATCCCGTCATCCGCCGCGATTGGATTTTTACGCCCAGCGCGTCGGTGACCTACAGGCACGACGCCCATCTCAGCGCCGAGGTGAGCTACAGTTACGATTGGGTGGACAGCCGTGTGCCGCACACCAAGGGGCGCGAGTTCACCCGGCACCTCGCCTGGCTGGCGGTGAAGTACGCTTTCTAACCCGCTGGGCGGGCAGTTCGCGCAGCTTGAGGTTGCGGAACCAGACTTCGCCGCCATGATCCTGCAGGAGGAGGTGGCCTTCGAGTTTGGTGCCGAACCCCTCGATTTCCTTGAACTTGCTGGCGGCCACGGCCTCGAGGACCTGCGGCGAGCCCAGTTCGTATTCGAGTGTCTTGAGCCCGTTCAACCAGTGCTGGACATTCGAGCCCTGGACCACAATGCGCGAGTGATTGAACTGGCTGGGCGGACGCGGTTCCTGCCAGGCGGTGGGCGCCAGAATGTCATAGAAGCCGGCCGTCTGCTGTTTGTTGCCCGGTTGGGCAAAACCGTAGGCCTTGTCGTCTATGATCTGGTATTCGTGGCCGATCGGGCCCGCACGCCGCTCGGTGATGAAATACTTGAGTCCGCTGTTGGACCTCGGGCCCAGCCGCCACTCGAACGAGAACTCGAAGTCGTTGAACGCCCGGTCGGTGATGATATCGCCGCCGCCGCCGCGGCGCTCGTGCTTCAGACAGCCGTCTTCGATGACCCATCCTTTGTCGGGAAACGCCGGTTTCTTGAACCCCCGCCACCCGCTCGTGCTCACGCCGTCGAAGAGAAGGCGCCACCCCGCCGCGCGCTCGGCGGGCGTCAACTGGTTGGCCGGCGGTTCGGCTCCGGTTCCGGCGAGCAACTGCGCCTCGAGGGCGACAGAGAGAGCGACGAGGAACACAATCCTTCGAGCGAGGCCATGACGCATCACGCGGCCTGTCTAGCGTGCGCCCTCATGCGGGTCAAGCCCGGCGCATTTCCGCCCTTGCCAGAGCGGTGGGGCGCGCCTAACGCTATCGGCTTGAACAACGGAGCCGACAGCATGCGACTGCTCGAAGGAAAGACGGGGATCGTGTTCGGTGTGGCCAACAGGCGTTCGATCGCCTGGGCGATCGCCCAGGCCTGGGCCCAGGCCGGCGCCACGCTCGCCTTCACCTACCAGGGCGAACGGCTCAAGGAGAACGTCGAGGAACTCGCCGCCGCGTTCGGGGCGGAGACGCTGATCCTCCCATGCGACGTTCGGCGGGACGACGAGATCGCGTCGGTGTTTGCCGCGCTCGAAAGCAAATTCGGCACGCTGCATCTGCTCCTGCACTCGGTGGCGTTCGCTCCTCGAGACGCGCTCGAAGGCGCATTCATCGACACCAGTCGGGAGGCTTTTCGCATCGCGCACGACGTCAGCGCCTATTCGCTCGTCGCCCTGGCCCGCGCGGCCGCTCCCCTGATGAGTGAGGGCGGCAGCATTCTCGGACTGAGCTACTACGGCGCCCGAAAGGTCGTGCCCCACTACAACGTCATGGGGGTCGCGAAGGCCGCCCTCGAAGCCTCAACCCGCTATCTGGCCTACGACCTGGGTCCCAAACGCATCCGCGTCAATTGCATCAGCGCCGGCCCCGTCAACACCCTGGCCGCTCGGGGCATTGCGGGCTTCCAGGACATGCTCCGGCATTACGAGTTGAAGGCGCCGCTCAAGCGCAACGTGACCGCCGATGAACTGGGGGCGACCGGCACATTCCTGGCCAGCGACGGCGCCGCGGCGATCACCGGCCAGGTCCTCTACGTCGATTGCGGCTACCAGATCATGGGGATGTAGCGGGCCTCATTCGTACATCAGGAAGCCGCTGCGCCGCTGTTTGAACGCGGCGAGGTCCGCAAGCCAGAGTCGGCGGATGTCCCGGAGCGATTTGCCGGCGCGGATCGCCTCGATCGTGGGCGGGTGCTGGAGGAGGTTGTTGAACTTCGCGATCGCGAAGTCCTGCGGGTAGAGCCGGTGCAGCGTCTGCGCGATCGTGATTCCCACGTCGATCACCTCGCAGCGGTCACGGTCCGTCACGAACATCTGCACCCCCGCGCACGCCTTGTCCTTGAACACACTGGCGTTGGGGGTGAACCGCACGGGAACGAACCGCACACCCGGCAGGGCCGCGCGCGTCAATTCCTCGGCCAGCTTGAGGTCGTCGATGTACGGGGCGCCGATGACTTCGAACGGGGTGCCCGTGCCGCGTCCGACCGAGAGGGCTGTGGTTTCGAGCAGACCGATTCCGGGATACAACGCCGCCTCGGTGAGGCTGCGCATGTTCGGGGACGGATTGGTCCAGGGGAGGCCGGTCTGATCGAGCCACTGGGCGCGCGACCAGCCCTCGACCGGGATCACCGTCAGATCGCATTTGAACCCGCGCTCGGCATTGAACATCCGGGCCAGCTCGCCGACCGTCATGCCATGGCGGACCGGGATGGAATGGAAGGCGGTGAAGGTCGATGAGCCGCTGTGGACCGGGCCGTCGACTGCGATGCCGCCGATGGGGTTGACGCGGTCGAGGACGAAGAACTTGAGGCCGGTCTTGGCCGCCGCTTCCATGCAGAGGCCCATGGTCGAGATGTACGTGTAGAAACGGCAGCCGATGTCCTGAATGTCGAACACGAGGGCATCGAGATCGCGCAACTGCTCGGGCTTGGGTTGGCGGACCTCGCCGTACAGGCTGTAGACCGGCAGCCCGGTTTGCGCGTCGACGCTGTCGCCCACCTTCTCGTCAAGCTGGCCGCGGATGCCGTGCTCGGGGCTGAACAGGACTTTCAGCGAGACGCCCGGCGCGCTTCGCAGCAGATCGATTGTGGCATTGCGTTGCCGGTCGTGTCCGGTGTGGTTGCTGATCAGCCCCACGCGCAGGCCCTGCAACGGTTTGAATCCCTGCCGGACCAGGACATCCACGCCGTTGAGCACCGCGCGATTCGTGCCGGCGTTCGAGGCCCTGGCAGCCGGGGCGTTCGTGAGTGCCGGGAGGGCGCCGGGAACGTAAACGAAGTTGTAGCCGCGCACCGCTTCCGCCGCCAGCGTGCCCAGCTTCCGGCGCAACGCCGTCACGCTGCCGCTCTCGTCCGGGTGGTTCCGGTTGGACAGGAAGATAACAAACGTGCGCGAGAAAGGGTCGATCCAGAGGGATGTCCCGGTCCACCCCGTATGGCCGTAGCTGCCGGCGGGGAACCACGCGCCCCGCGGTCCGGCGTAGGCCGAATCGAGATCCCAGCCCAGGCCGCGGCGGGCGGTCACGTGGGGCGGCGTCTGCACCGAGGTCGTCAGCCGAACCGTCTCCGGCCGAAACACGCGGACCCCGTCGCGTTTGCCCTCGTTCAACATCATGCGGCTGTACCGGGCGACATCGGACGCGGTGGTGAACAGTCCGGCGTGGCCCGCCACACCGCCCATCCGCCGCGCGCGCGGGTCGTGCACCACGCCGCGCACCGGCTGGCCATTCTCGATCTCCGTCGGGGCGACGCGCGGCAGCTTGGCCTGGGGCGGATTGAACCCGGTGTCCTTCATTCGCAGCGGGCCGTATATCTCCCGCGCCAGAAACTGATCGAGCGGCTGGCCGGTGACGCGGCGCACCACCTCGCCCAGGAGGATCGGTCCCGTGTCGCTGTAGATGAACTCCTCGCCCGGACGCGCGCGCAGCTTCTCGGCGCACGCAAGCGCAATGGCCGCTTCCGTGCCGCTCCAGTCGGGCTTCAGGCCGATGTCCGGACGCAGGCCCGAGGTGTGGGTGAGGAGTTGGCGGACGGTGATGGCCTCTTTGCCGTCGCCCTTGAACTCGGGCAGGTAGTTCGAGACAGGCGCATCGAGTTGCAGCCGGCCCTTCTCCACAAGACGCATGACGGCCGGCGTGCAGGCCATCACCTTCGTCAGCGAAGCGGCATCGAATAGGGTGTCTTCGGTCATCGCTTCGTCCGAAGGAAACACGGCGCGAAGCCCGTAGGCTTTGCGGTAGGCCACACCGTTGCGCTCGAGCCACAGCACCCCGCCCGGACACCGCTTGTCGGCGATCGCCGCTTCAATCGCCGCGTCCATCTCCGCGAGTTTGGAGGCGTCGAACGCCGCGGCCAGCTTCGCGGACGGCACCTTCGCCTCGGGCCGGTCGGTGCGGCAGCCGGACGGAATGACCAGGATGAACGCGCTCAGCAGCCCAAGGACAAGGACGCGGCGGTCGTTGCCTGGCCCGGGAATCTCATGCCGGGTCGGGGAGACAAGTGCTCGGGCCGTGGGGGTCGGGCTCGATGAGGCGGTGCGAGACAGCCCGAAACGATGAACGGTCTTCATGGGTGCAGGCTAAGCAAGCCTGCCCTGCGCGCCAAGCGGAGATTGCGACCGGGGGACGGCATGTCTACGCTGCGCGCTCAAAGCACACTCCATGACCTTCTCTTTGCTCACACCATCGGGCCGCGCCCTTCTTTCGTTGACCGCGTTGATCGCGGCTTGTCAGGTCGGGGGCGCCGATCGCCTGCCGGACGCCAGCCTCAACTTGAGACTGGCCGCCCCGATCGCGACCTGGGACGAGGCCATTCCGTTGGGCAACGGCCTCATGGGCGGCCTGCTTTGGGGTGAAGACAATCGAATCCGCCTTTCGCTCGACCGCGGAGATTTGTGGGACGAGCGGCCTGCGCCGGGCGATCCGCTCAGCACGTTCACCTATGCCCGCATGGTCAAGCTCGCGGAGGAGGGCAGGAATGACGAGATCAGGCGCATCGCCGACACGCTGGCCTACGACCAGAAACACCCGACAAAAATCCCGGCGGGGCGGCTCGAGATCGTGCTCGATCCCTCGCAGCAGCTCGAGTCGTTCGAGCTGAATCTGGCGACCGCCGAGGGCTTCGCCCGGTTCACGAACGGCGCGAGACTCGACCTCCTCTTCGCCGCCATCGAGCCTGGACCTGACGCGTGGCCTCCTGCGCGGCCTTTTCGGCCTCATCCGGTCGCCCTGATGCGGATACCGGGGCCGGAGCCGAAGCAGTTGGACCTGCTGCCGCCCGCCTCGGTGAAACAACTGGGATATCCCGCGCCAAGAATCGGGGCAACAGACGGGCTCGACTGGTTCGAACAAGACACCGCGGATGGGGGCAGCTTCTGTGTGGCCGTGGGGCGTCGGCGGGTCGGCGACGCAACGCTGCTCGCCATCACGGTCGCAACGCGGGCGGAAGGCAAATCGCCTCGAGACGTCGCCGCCGCGCGCATCGAATCGGCGCTCGAGGCGAGTTACGAATCGTTGAGGCGCGCCCACGCCGCATGGTGGGCGCAGTTCTGGTCGCAGTCGCAGGTCCATGTGCCGGAGCCCGACATCCTCCGGCATTACTACCTCGTGCAGTACTTCTACGGCGCGGCTTCGAGGCGCTTCGCACCCCCGATGCCGCTTCAGGGTGTCTGGACGGCCGACGCCGGCACGTTGCCGCCGTGGAAGGGGGATTATCATCACGACCTCAATACGCAGATGACCTATATGGGGTACCAGACTGCCGGACGTTTCGACGCAGGCGCCTGTTTCCTCGATTTCCTGCTCGAGCGCCGGCCGGCCTTCGAGCGGTTTGCCCGGGATTTTTTAGGCACGCCCGGCCTGAACGTGCCCGGCGTGATGACCCTGGCCGGCCAGCCCCTTGGCGGCTGGGCCCAGTACAGCCTGTCTCCCACCGCGGCGGGCTGGCTGGCGCATCTGTTCTACCTTCATTGGCGGTACGGGGCTGAGCGGGACCCGGCGTTCGAGCAGGCGGCCTATTCCTAGTGCAAGGACGCGGGTGAAAGCCTGGCGGCCTTGTTGGAGCCCGGCGACGGAGGGCGGCTTGTCCTGCCGACGTCGAGTTCGCCTGAAATCCACGACAACTCGCAGCGGGCGTGGCTGAAGCCCAACTCGAACTATGATCTGGCCATTTTGCGGATGCTGTTCCTGAGCCTGAGAGAGCTGGCGGGCGCATTGGGGAGGGCGGACGAGGCAGAGCGCTGGGGAGGGCTGGCCGAGAGGCTCGGCGACTTCCATGCCGATCCCGATGGCACGCTGCGCATCAACGCGGATGAACCGTTGCCGGCGAGCCATCGGCACTTCTCGAATCTCATGAACATCTACCCGTTCAACCTCACCACCATCGAAGGCTCCGACCGCGACCGGGCGATGATCCGCGCGTCCCTCGAACAGTATGACCGGCTCGGCACATCGGCCTGGTGCGGCTACAGCTTCTCGTGGATGTCGGCCCTGCGCGCCCGGGTGGGCGATTCGGAAAGTGCGCTGCGGCACCTCGATCTCTTCGTCAAGGCGTTCATTCTGCGCAACGGGTTCCATGCCAACGGCGATCAGACCAGGAGCGGCCTCAGCACGTTCACCTATCGGCCATTTACCCTCGAAGGGAACTTCCTCGCCGCCGCCGCCGTGCACGAGATGCTCTTGCAGAGCTGGAACGTCAAGCCGGGCATCGTCGAGTGGGGACCAATCCGGATCTTCCCGGCCATGCCGTGGCGCTGGCATCACGCCGCCTTCGACGACTTGCGGGCCGAGGGTGGACACCGCGTCTCGGCGAAACGGGAGAACAACGCCACCACCTGGTTTCGCGTCGTTGCGGGACGCGACGGTGTCCTGCGCATCCGCGACAATTTTGAGGGGCGCACGCCGCGGTGGAGTCGGGACGGCGTGTCGAGGGTTGGGCGCGACTTCGAAGTGAACCTGAAGGTGGGTGAAGCGATCGAGGCGACGCTCGAAAGACCCGCGACCGTGCCGCCGATCTCCCCATAAACCGTGGTTCCGTAGCCGTCCCGCGACGCGCATACGCGTCAACCTTAGGGAGGCTGAGATGCGGACCTCGCACGGAAGCTGCCTGGACACGAGCGCGTCCGGCGGCGCGAA
>DAOOQY010000058.1:0-11962 GCA_035389025.1 Verrucomicrobiota bacterium | reverse complement strand
ATCGCGATGCACCAAGCCCTTGTCACTGTCGTTGAGGACATTTGTGGGCGTTATGGTTTCGACCGGACCCGGATGACGGACATTGTCATTGCGGTCCAGCAGAGATTGGGGTGTGTCTCGACGGAGGCGATGGAGATCATCGCCAGCAAGGTGAACTCCCATCGCGTCGAGGTTGAGAGCGTGGTGACCTTCTACGCGTTCCTGTCCGTCAAACCCCGCGGGCGAGTCATCATCCGCCTCTGCAAGGACATCGTGGACTGGATGAAGGGGTACGACACGGTGGCCGACGCCATGGCGAAGGAGTTGGGGGTGACGATGGGCGAGACCACTGCCGACGGCGGGATCACCCTGACCCGCACGCCCTGCATCGGGATGAGCGACCAGGCCCCGGCGGCGCTTGTCAACGATGTCGTCGTCCCCAACCTGACACCCGAACGCGGGCGCCAGGTCATTCGCGACCTGCGCCGGCATCTCGACCCGCCCCAGCTCATCACAATGGTGGGCGATGGCAACAACGCGCACCCACTCGTCCACTCGATGGTCCGCAACAACATCCGCCGCAGGGGCCCGGTGCATTTCGACGGCTTCGAGTCCGGGTGCGCACTCGAACGCACCATCGACCAAACGCCGGAAAACGTGATCGCCGCCATCCGGGCCTCGAGGCTTCGCGGGCGCGGCGGGGCCGGATTCGCCACGGGACAGAAGTGGGAATTTGCGCGCAACGCGCCGGGCGGGCGCAGGCACGTGTTGTGCAACGCGGACGAAGGGGAACCGGGCACGTTCAAGGACCGCGTGCTGCTCACCGAATGCCCGGACCAGGTGTTCGAGGGGATGACCGTCGCCGGCTACGCGCTGGGCAGCGACTCGGGCATCGTCTACCTGCGCGGCGAGTACGCCTACCTGCGGGCTTTCCTCGAGGCTGTGCTCGAGACCCGTCGCCGGCAGGGCCTGCTCGGCAAAGCGATTCTGGGAAAACCCGGTTTCGATTTCGACATCCGCATCCAACTGGGGGCGGGGGCCTACGTGTGCGGCGAGGAAACGGCATTGATCAGTTCGTGCGAAGGCCTGCGCGGCGATCCGAAAAACCGGCCGCCGTTCCCGGCCCAGAAGGGCTACATGGGCTGTCCGACCATCGTGAACAACGTCGAGACCTTCAGCGCCGCCGCCCGGATCATGCAGCGAGGCGCCGAGTGGTTTGCGGAGATGGGATCGGGCCGCACGACCGGGACGAAGGTGCTCTCGATCTGCGGCGACTGCCGCAAACCCGGCGTCTATGAGGTCCCCTTCGGGATCACGGCCCGCGAACTGCTCGATATGGCCGACGCCGATAATCCGGGAGCCATGCTCATCGGCGGGCCCTGCCGCCAGATGATCGGCCCGGAGCGCTTCGGCGGGCAGATTTGCTACGACGACCTCGCCACCGGCGGCGCCATTCTCATCTTCAACCGCGCCCGGAACAAACTCGAGATCGCGGAGCATTACCTGGATTTCTTCATCGAGGAGAGCTGCGGCCATTGCACCCCCTGCCGCGTCGGCCTGGTCCTGCTCAAACAGGTCGTCCACAAGGTCGTCAGCGGCGCGGGCGAACCGTCCGATCTGGATTACATGCGCCGCCTGGCCAACGTCATCGGCCAGACGAGCCGATGCGGCCTCGGCCAGGCCGCCCCCAATCCCGTTCTGGGCGCCCTCCAGAACTTCCACACCCTCTATGCCGACATGGTGAGCGATCGCAAACCGGGGCTGCTCTCGACCTTCGATTTGTCCAAGGCGGTCGCCGACGCCGAGTTGCGGGTCGGACGGATGTCCCAGTACGTGTGAACGGGCAGACCAGCCATGAGCAACGTCACATTCACCATCGACGAACACGAGGTGTCGGGCCGGGCCGGACAGACCATCCTCAAGGCGGCGGAAGCGGCCGGCGTCTATATCCCCCGCCTCTGCGCCTACAAGAACCTCGTCCCACACGGCAGTTGCCGCGTCTGCTCCGTCCGCGTCAACGGTCGCATCCAGGCCGCCTGTGTGCAGACGATCTCCGACGGCATGGTGGTGGAGAACGACACCGCGGAGATTCGCGAGTTCCGCACGGCGATCCTCGACATGCTCTTCGTCGAGGGCAACCACTACTGCATGTTCTGCGAGAAGAGCGGGCTCTGCGAACTCCAGGCGCTGGCCTATCGCTTCGGGATCACCGTGCCGCAATACCCCTACCTCAATCCCGACCGCCCCGTCGATCTCTCGCATCCGGATGTCTATCTGGACCACAACCGATGTATCCTGTGCGGACGGTGTGTGCGCGTCTCGCAGGAACTCGATCACAAGAACGTCTTCCAGTTTGTCGACCGGGGCTACCGCAAGCGGCTTCAGGTCAACGGAGAGGCGCTGGCCGCCACCGGCCTGGCCGTGACCGACGAGGTCACCGCGTCGTGTCCGACCGGCGCGCTGATGAGAAAACGGGTTGGCTATGCCGTGCCGATCGGGCAGCGGCCCTTCGACGCGCAGCCCATCGGAGCGGGAAATGTCCAGACGGAGGACTCCCCATGAACCGAACCTTGGAGGGGGGACGGCTCGTCCCCCGGCGAAGAGTGTTATTGAAGGAGTTTGGGGCGACGAGGCCGTCGCCGCTCCGCACCGGTTCAAGGTCCCCGTGCGCATTCAACCGTTGAATGACAACGCTCCCCATGAACCGTGGTTCCGTAGCCGCCGTCGTCAGACGGCGCCATCTCGGTCCGTCAAGAGCAGGAATCAGCGCCAACTCATCCCGCGATGCGGGGCGGCTACAAATCGGTTCACGGTCCCCGTGCGCATTCAACCGTTGAATCTCCGCGCCACCCATGAGCACCTTATCCAAACCACGCGTGGCGACGACGAGCCTTTGCGGGTGCTTCGGCTGCCACATGTCGATCCTGGACATCGACGAACGCCTCTTCGCGCTGGCCGATCTGGTCGAGTTCGCCCGTTCGCCGATCAACGATTTCAAGGAGTTCGACGGCCGGTGCGCGGTGGGGATCATCGAGGGCGGCTGCTGCAACGAGGAAAACGTCCACGTGCTCGAGGACTTTCGGAAGCATTGCGACATCCTCGTCTCGATGGGCGAATGCGCCATCAACGGCGGGGTCCCGGCCATGCGCAACAATCTGCCCCTGCGGGAATGCCTCGAGGAGGCGTACCTGAAGTCTCCAGGGGTCTGGAATCCCGGGGGCATTCTCCCGAACGACATCGAGATTCCGTTGTTGTTGCACCGCGTCTACCCCTGTCACGAGGTGGTCAAGATCGACTATTTCATTCCCGGCTGTCCGCCTCCCGCCAACGCGATCTGGGACACGGTCGTCGCTCTGCTGACTGGCAAGCCGGTCACGCTGGCTTACGATCGGTTGAAGTACGATTGAGGAATCGTCACGCATGACCACCACGACCCAATCCGCACGCCCGGGCCCGACCCGAAAGCTCACCATCCACCCGGTGACTCGAGTCGAGGGTCACGGCAAGGTGACGATCCACCTCGATGCGCGCAACAACGTCACCGAGGCCCGGCTCCACATCGTCGAGTTCCGGGGGTTCGAGCGGTTCATCCTCGGGCGGCCCTACTGGGAGGTGCCGGTCATCGTCCAGCGCCTGTGCGGCATCTGCCCGGTGAGCCACCACGTGGCGGCCGCCAAGGCCATGGACCGGATCGTCGGGGGCGAGCAACTGACGCCGACGGCGGAGAAGATGCGGCGCCTGATGCACTACGGCCAGGTTTTCCAGAGCCACGCGCTGCACTTCTTCCACCTGGCCAGCCCGGATTTGCTCTTCGGCACCGACGGCACCGTGCGGAGCGCGTTCGGGGCGCCGCCTGCTCAGCGCAACATTTTGGCCGTGGCTGCCAGGTATCCCGAGCTGGCGCGCCAGGGGGTCATGATGCGCAAGTTCGGCCAGGAGGTCATCCGCGTCACCGCGGGCAAGAGAATCCACGGCACCGGCGCGATTCCGGGCGGGGTGAACAAGAGCCTCTCGATCGCAGAGCGGGATGCTCTTCTCGAGGATGTGCCCCGGATGCTCGAATGGAGCCGGCACGCCGTCGGCATCATCCGCGACTTCACGATGGCGCATCTGGACGAACTGCGACCGTTCGGCTCGTTCGAGTCCAATCACCTGTCGCTGGTGCGCCAGGACGACGGCGCGTTGGATTTGTACCACGGCGTTCTGCGGGCTGTGGACTCCCAGGGGCGGCGCATTGTCAACGATGTGGATTACCAGCGCTACATCGATGTCGTGGGCGAGGAGGTCCGGTCGTGGTCGTATATGAAGTTCCCGTTCCTCAAATCGCTCGGTCCCCAGGCCGGGTGGTACCGCGTGGGGCCGCTGGCGCGGCTCAACACCTGCGCTTTCATTCCCTCGCCCGAAGCCGAGGCGGCCCGGCAGGAGTTCTTCGCCCTCACGCAGGAGCGCCCGAACAACGTCACGATGTGCTATCACTGGGCCCGCATCATCGAACTGCTCCACGCGATCGAGGTGATCGGCACGCTGCTCGACGATCCCGATCTTCAAGGAGACGACCTCCTCGCCCGCGGTCCGCGGCGCGAGGAAACCGTCGGGGTGGTCGAGGCGCCGCGCGGCACCCTCTTCCACCATTACCGTGTCAACCGAAACGACGAGGTCACTCTCTGCAACCTCATCGTCTCGACCACCAACAACAACGAGCCGATGAACCGCGCGATCACCCGGGTGGCCCGGGACGTCCTCGCCGGGCGAGCCGAAATCAGCGAGGGTCTTCTCAACCACATCGAGGTCGCCATCCGCGCCTACGACCCCTGCCTTTCCTGCGCCACGCACGCCACAGGACAAATGGCGCTCTCGGTCTGCCTCATCGGACCGAGCGGCGAGTTGCTCGAAGAGCGGGCGCGGTGTTGAGTGTCCCCCCGATCGTCGCCTGAGCCCGGATGTTTCGCAGAGCTTCGCGGAGTCTGACATCCCGGCTCTGGCAAAACCGCGGCCCGAGAGGATCGCGGAACCTCGTGTCGGTTCTCTCAGTCCCGTGCACGAAAGAACAAGACGCCCTCACCGGCTTCGAGAATCCACGGACTTGTCGGTTGAGGCGCTAAGTCCGTCCAGGTCTTGGAATCCGGGCTGGATTGGAGGATGCCTTCGAATGTCACCTGGACTTTCGAGGCTTCCTGGGGGTCCGAGGCGATTTTGAGAATCTGGACAAAGGGATTCGCAGATGGCGGCTGGATGAAACGCGCCCAGACGTCGGAAGCCGAGTCGAACGCGTTCCTGTTGACCACCGCCAGCACCTGGCGATCCGCCGCGCTGAGCCCCACACCCAGGACGCCGGGTGCGGCGGGTTCGATGATGAACGGAACCCCCGCCGGCACGCCGTCCTGACTCCAATAACGCCCGAACACCGTGCCTGTGGCGGTGGCGGGGCTTCCCGCGTAATCCGTCCACACGACAAGGAAGTCCTTGCCGTCAAAGACGACGTTGTTGGCCCAGATGATCTCCTCGCTCGCCTCCGCCGCCAGAGCGATTTCGCCGCCTCCAAAGGTCCCGTCGGGCAGCACCACCCGCCCGCGCAGGTCCCAGTCGTCATCTTCACCCGCGTTGTGTGACCAGACCACCATGAATCGCCCGCCGCCATAGGCCACGCTGAGGGGGTTGAAATGGTATGAGTCATTCTGGCTGACCACGAATGCAGGGCCGAGTTCGCCAGAGGCGGAGAGCAATCGGCCTTTGGTTGCGTGAGCCCCATCGCTGCCTTCCACCCAGACGACAAGGCACAGGCCGCCGCCACACGCCACGGCTGCCGGCTCCTCGACATCCTGCGTCGTGAACACGATTTCATTGCCCAACAACTCGCCCGTCGCGGAGACCCGCCGTCCGCGCACGCCGTTCCCGGCTGCCCAAATGACCAGGAAACGGGTTCCATCGTGCGCCACGCCTCTGGCATATTGGTCCCCCGAGGCCTTGGTTACGACAAACGGGCTCCCGACCAGATCGCCGGCAGGGCTGATGAATTGCGCGTAAATGTCGTTGCCGGTCAATCGGTGCTGGGAACTGGCATCAGTCCAGACCATGAGGTAGTTGGCGCTCCCCATTGCGACACGCGGCCCGTCCAAGAATCCATCCATCACACGCCCAGTCTCGATCAACGAGCCAACACGGGCGCCCGTGGGCGACAGCACTTGGGCGCCAACGGTGTCGGGATTGCCGGCCGCTCCGCGGATGCCCACCAGGAAGTTGGCGCCGTCAAAGGCCGAGGACAGGCCAAATTCCGCCTGGGGGGCATTCGTCGCGACGGACCAGGCCGGGCTGATGCTCGGGGTGAATGCGGCGTCGGAAGTGGGGGCGGTCGAGTCCTGCGCGGAAACGACTGGGACCAGGAGAGTGACGACGATTGCCTTGAATAGGATGTCAAACGCACGAGTTGTCATAGGGTTTGTATTCCGGTCAGTTCCGTGAGAGGTCAGGCGTCATGGGTTCGATTCGGACGGCAGAACGCGGCGGGCCTGGATGAGCGTGCGGATGCGATGCTCGTCGCGAATCGGGGACGCGGGATCGAGGCTGTTGATGCGCACGCGTTCGGAGGCATGAATGAACAGTCGATCGCCCAGGTAGATGCCCGTGTGGGTTACGCGTGCGGACCGGCCGTCGCCGACGCGGCGTCCGAAAAACAGCAGGTCCCCTTTCTGGATCGCGCTCAGGCTCGGGTCAAGCCGGATCGCCGCGCCCTGGCGGGCCTGGTGGCTCGCGTTGCGGTCCAGGCTGATGCCGTTGAGAAAGAAGACAAGCTTGGTGAATCCCGAGCAGTCGAGTCCTTTGGGCGAGCTTCCTCCCCACAGATACGGGCGGCCCAACAGCGAACGCGCGGTCCGCTCGATGTCCTCCGGCGTGGCCCGGCGCGATTGCCTCCATGCGGCGTAGTCCTCAGCGGACTTCCTGGGCAGATAACCCCCGCGATGGTCAGGCAGTTCGACGCGGTACCAATCGCCCGCCTCTCCCATCCTCCGCACGAGGCATCCCATCACAACATCCGATACCGGCTGCGCTTTCGGGTCCGGACCTTCGAGGACACGGTCTTCGAACGTCGTGACGATGAGCAGGGCCGATGCATTCCACGCCTCGACGTCCGCGGGGGTGCAGCGCTGGAACGAGCCTTCCTCCATCCAGGAGATGTAGCGGTCGGCCGTCTGGACCAGAGACCAAAGGCCCGCGCACTTCCAGATGCGAACGGAATGCCCCATCAACTCCTGTGTCCCCATCTCGGCCTTGTGCTCTGGCTGGTCGCGGCCGGTGGCGACGCTCAAACAGACGAGTCCCCGCGTGGCCCCGCCCAGCGCCGGGTCGGGCAGCACTGCAATGCGGTCGGCGACTTCAAACCCGGCCGCCCGGGCGGCGGCGAGCGCGTCGGCTCTGGCGGAAGCGCTGGCGACCTCGCCCGTCAATACCAGTCTGCTGCCCTCCCGTGAGGCGCCGACCCGAAAGAGATCGAGGTGCGAGTCGGGGGCGTGCGTTGTGCGGACCGATTCGAGCGCGTATTCGAGGGCGGCGGAGGCCGCCGAAGCCGACTCCCGGTCCGGGGACAGGCCGCTGCAGCCCGCGCCCAGAACCGCCAGTGCGGCAGCCAGAACCACGAGTCGGAGGGCCGAGTCCCACGAGGCCCTGATCGGTAACTGTGATTGTCTCGAACCGGGGACTCGCGGAGCCTGTCCCTCCGACGGCGGCTCATCGTCACCGAGCAGTTCAAAAAGCAACAGGTGGCTTCCCACGCGCCAGGAGCGTGCCTAACGCGCTCCCGGAGTTCAAGGCGCAACCGGGAAAAACGATCTCGAAGTCAGAGGATCGGGACATTTTCCGGGACAACACCAAAGAACCGGTCGAGGTCCCGATCGGCACTGGGAACGGCGTTCTTGAGGACGGTCCAGTCGTCGAGCCGGGCGATGCGGGCGGTGTTGGGCTCGAACCAACGCCAGAGTTCGACGTGGCCATCGGCGAAGCTCAATGCGCCGGCGTTGTGATGCCGGGTGGCGGGAAAACTGATCCAGGTCCAGAGCGGGGAATCGAAGAGCGTGAGGTAATTGCGGGCGTTGATGCCAAAAGCGCTCTGCTGGATACTCTTCTCGTTTTCGTCGATGAACACCGCGGCGCGGGCGGGGCCGGGCCTTTGGATTTGCCCCAGCGTGTGCCAGCAAAGCGAATGCTCCGGGTCTTCCGGATCGGGGCGAAAGTTCATGTACATGCTCATCGAATAGCTGCGGGTGCGCGGCTGCCTGCCCTGGTCGCGGACAGTGGACTTGTCGGCCGGGCACCTGTAGATGCCGAGCGAGTGGTTGTAGGGGTACAAGACCCCGCGCTGGAGATGAACCGGGCTGGTGTCGGTCCAGGCATTGCCCTGGAGCCACGATGTCGGATCGGCCGTCCAGCCCTCGCGGCTGCCGATATCGCCCGGGTTGAGCGCCACATTGCCGGGAAGCCGGTCGGCGTTGTCGTCCACGTATAACTGCCAGCAGAGTTGGAGCTGTTTGAGGTTGCCCAGGCAGGCCGTCGCGAGCGCTCTCGATTTGGCCCGGCCCAAAGCGGGCAAGAGCATGCCGGCGAGGATCGCAATGATGGCAATCACCACCAGAAGCTCGATCAGGGTGAATGCCGCCGGCCATTGTGCCGCCGTGTCCAGTCGCACGCTTCGGCTGGGTCGGGACACGCCGCAATGTTCAGGGCGGTTTCGTTGGATCGCTGTCTGCATGATGGGTCTATGGTTGAGGAGCGTCCGTGGGAGTGACGTTGAGGACGTCCAGGTTCAAGTCGGACGGCTGCGGTTTGAGGGCCTCGAATGCCTTGCGTTGCTCCGGTGTCAACTCGCGCTCGACATCGGCCACGAGGCGCCAGATCACGTTGGTGCTCCGTTGGACGGTCTCGAGCCGGATCGCCTGGAGCTGGCGGACCGCGTTGTCCAGGTGGCTCTTGACCTTCGGACGCTGTTCCGGGCTGGGCTGAATGAGGCGCTCGAATTCGCGGCTGACATAGTCGTTCCAGTTCTCCGGGTCGTTTCGGGCATCGATTTGCTGTCGGGCGATGCGATGACCAAGCACGGCCCCGGTGCCGACGCTGACCGCCACGAGGGCCGCCAGGCTGAGGGCGATCTTCCACTGCTGCCGCCGATCGCTCATAAGACCCCCAAAAGCTGCGCCACGGTGTTCTCCACGCCCGGATTCATGAGGGACGCCGGACGCGCGCTGCTGTATTCCAGCGCCCCAAGCACCACCAAGATGCCGCTCACGCCAATCAGTGACCGAGTGCAGAACCGCATCCAGAGATCCTCCGCCGTGGCGTTCGCGGCACCTGCCGCGCGCGCGGTGACGCGACGCGCAAAACCGAAGGGGGCGGCTTCGGGCCGCTCGATCCGGACGGCCCGCGCATGCCGGGTCAGTTCTTGCCAACGAGATTCGAATGTCTTCATGGATTCATGGTTCCACCAGGGTCTCAGCCAGCTTCCGGAGGCGTCGGCGGGCCCGATATGCCCGCACTTTCACCCCGGTCCGGCTCCATCCGGTCAACCGGCTCACTTCAAGGACACTCTTCTGGTCCAGGTCCAGCAGCCGGATCACAGACCGATCGGCTGGCGTCAACTGCCCGAGCAACCGCTCGACGACCTCGGCAGCGGCGAGGTCCGGCGCCTCGGGCGCCTGCGCCTTCTCCGAGAGGAGGAACTCGACCCAGCCCCGCTGGTCTTCGCTCAAATCGCTCCAGCGCAGTTCGGGCCGACGGCGCTCGGCCCGCAGGAGGTCCTGACAGGTGCGGAGGCTGAGGCGGGCGACCCAGTGCTCGAACGGGACACCGCACCGCGCCTGGTAACGGTCGAGCCGTGCGAACAGCTTGAGGAACACCTCCTGGGCCACATCTTCCTCGCTCAGGCGCATCGGCACATGACCCCGCACAATGCGGATGACCAGCGGATAGAGCTGCTCGACCAGCCCCGTCGCCGCGTCCGGGTCCCCCGCCCGTAGCCGGCGGAGGTAGTCGTCCGCTGTCGATGCCTCGTCGGTCATGCGTTGCCATTCACACTAGGATAACGCCGCCGCCTGCACGCCGGTTACATGTCCAGTGCTTCCCTCTCACAGCCCGCTCGAGAACAAATCCCCGATCGACTGATTCCTGATCGTAGCCGCGGACGTGAGTCCGCGCCCATCTCGCTCCGTCAAAGGCGGGAATCAGCGCCGACTCACGTCGGCGGCTACAGACCGGTCCACAACCCCCGCATTCACCCGTCGAGTGTCCACGCTTTACAGGGTCCACCCCGCCGGACGTGCCGCTGTCCTTCTACTTGCCGATGCAGAACTGGCTGAAGACGACATCGAGGAGATCGTCGGTGGCCGTGGCGCCGACGATCTCGCCGACCGCATTGACTGCAATCCGCAGGTCCAGAGCCACGACATCGAGAGGCAAATCCTGGCGCAGCGCGTCCCTCGACCGCATGGCGCCCTCGCGCGCGCGGCGCAACGCATCCTGGTGCCGGGCATTGATGATCACATCGAGCCCTTCGGGCCGAACATCGCCTCTCCAGATCAGTTTCTTGAGCGCATCCTTGAGGCTCTCGATCCCCGCGCCCGTCAGGCACGACACCGCAACCGTGGGTGTCGAGGACGCCACGGCCGACGGCAGGTCCAGGCGCCGCGGCAGGTCCGACTTGTTGAGAATCAGAATGCGTTTCCGGGCTTCGCAGTCGTCCAGGAACTGGATGTCCTCGGCCCCAAGCGGCTCGGACCAGTCCAGGACGTGCAGCAATACCTCGGCGCGCGCCGCGGTTTCGCGGCTGCGCCGGATGCCTTCCTGCTCGATGGCATCCTTCGCGTGGCGCAACCCCGCCGTGTCGGTGAAAACCACCGGCACACCGCGGATGTTGGCGGTTTCTTCGATCGTGTCGCGGGTGGTTCCGGGGATGGGCGAGACGATGGCGCGATCGTGACCAAGCAGTTGATTGAGGAGGCTGGACTTGCCGACATTCGGGCGGCCGACGATTCCGGCGCGCACGCCCCGCCGCAGAATCCGGCCCTCGTCAGCCGTTCGCAAAAGGGCATCCATGAAAGCGACACTGCCGTCCAGCCGCGCGAGCAACTGATCGCGCCGATCCGGGGCGATGTCTTCGTCCGCGAAATCGAGTTGGGCCTCGATATGCGCCAGGATGCCGAGCAGATCGTCGCGGAGGCGGCGGACGCGCTGGGAGAGCTTCCCGGCGAGTTGTTCCTGGGCGGCGCTCAGAGCCAGTTCAGTCCGCGCATGGATGAGATCGGCGACCGCCTCGGCCTGGGCGAGGTCGATGCGGCCATTCAGGAAGGCGCGCTTGGTGAACTCGCCCGGTTCCGCCAGACGCGCGCCACCGGCCAGAACCGCGGCCAAAACCAGCCGCGCCGGCAGGACACCCCCGTGACACGAGATTTCGACAGTCTCCTCGCGCGTATAGGTCCGCGGCGCCCGCAGCACGGTGAGAAGGACTTCGTCGGCCAGCCGTCCCTGGTCGAGGATATGCCCGAAGTGGACGCTGTGACTTGGGGCATCGCTCGGTTTGGGCGAGGCGGGGCCTGCGGGGACAAAGCAGCGGTCGGCCACTTCGAGGGCCGCCGGACCCGAAATCCGAACGACGGCAAGGCCGCCTTCGCCGAGCGGCGTCGAGATGGCGGCGATCGTATCGTCAGGCATGGGCGGACGCGGCTTCACGGGGCGGAGGCATCAATGTGGTGACAACGTCCGCCGGCGCCGAGCGGAGCGCGGGTCCGCCCCGTAACCGCGGCGAGACCGGGTATCGTGTTCGGCAGAGCCGTTCATTCGGACGAAGAATAGCACGCCTCGATGCGGGCACGAGCGGGAACTTCGCGACGGCTATTCGGAGGTCTTGCAGAACCAGGCAAGGACGCGGTTGTAAGGGTCTGTGCAAAGACTAATTCCGGTTTTGCTGGAGGGGATTTGGCTCGCTGGCGAGGCGCGACGAGGG
>DAOOQY010000057.1:0-12006 GCA_035389025.1 Verrucomicrobiota bacterium | reverse complement strand
GACCCTGGCCCTCGAGTACAACGCGCAAGGGGCGGATGAGTTGGTTTTCTTCGACATCACCGCCAGCGCCCATGCGCGTTCGACGATGCTCGATGTGATCGCCGAGGTTGCGAGTCACTGTTTCATGCCGCTGACGGTCGGCGGAGGGGTGCGCACGATCGAGGGGATGCGCCAGATGCTCGAGGCCGGGGCGGACAAGGTGAGCATCAACTCGGCGGCATTGTCGGACCCCGATCTGATCCGGAGCGGGGCTGAGAAATTTGGCAGCCAGTGCATCGTGGTCTCGATCGATGCCAAACGAGTGCGTCCGGGCCAATGGGAAGTGTTCTCGCACGGGGGGCGGCGTCCGACCGGTCTGGAGGCGGTAGGTTGGGCGAAACGCGCTGTCTGCCTCGGGGCGGGCGAGATCGTTTTGAACAGCATAGACGCCGACGGCACGCGGGCGGGCTATGATCTGGAGATCACACGCCGTGTCAGTCAGGGTGTGAACGTGCCGGTGGTGGCGAGCGGCGGCGCGGGCCACTTGGATCACATGGTCCAGGTGCTGACCCAAGGCGCGGCGGACGCCGTGCTGGCGGCCAGTGTCTTCCATTTTGGCACATGCACAGTCGCGGATGTCAAACAGCACCTGGCGGCTCACGGCATTCCGGTGCGTGCGCCCGCGTCCGGCCTCCTGCCACGGACCGGCGCGGTCTCAACATGTGGCAACGGAGTACACGCATGAGTTTTGTCGACGAGTTGAAGTTCAACGCTGAAGGCCTCATTCCGGCCATTGTCCAGGAGGAATCGAGCGGGCGGGTGCTGATGCTGGCCTGGATGAACCGGGCTGCGCTGGAGAAGACGCTTGAATTGGGCCAGACGGTGTTCTGGAGCCGGTCCCGGCGGAAGTTGTGGATCAAAGGCGAAACGAGCGGGCATGTGCAGGCGGTGAAGTCCGTCGCATTCGATTGCGACGGCGACACTTTGTTGATCCAAGTCGAGCAGGCGGGCGCCGCATGCCACGAGGGGTACAAGTCTTGTTTCTACCGCGCCGCGGAGGACGGTGGATCGCGGATTCGGATCACGGAACCGCGGCTGCGGACGCCGGGCGAGATTTACGGCAAGCCGTGAGGGTTCTGCCGCGATGCACTGCCCCACACGAAGCGAATTCGCCAGGCTAGCCAAACAGGGCAACCTGATTCCCGTGGCCCGGCGTGTGCTTGCGGACTACGAGACGCCGCTCTCGGCCTACCTCAAGATACGCGGGTCGGAAGAGTCGTTTCTGTTCGAGTCGGTCGAGGGGGGCGAGCATCTTGGGCGCTATTCGTTTGTCGGGTGTGCGCCGCGGGCCGTCATCGTCCAGCATGGGGACACGGTCGAACTGCGCGAGCATGGGCGCCGCACGACCGAGTGGAAGGTGAGGGGAAGTGGGAAGGGCGAACCGGGCCGGGTGCGGGACGGGTTGGAGGCGGTCGCCGATGTCCTCGGGCGCTTTCATCCGGTGATCGTCCCCGGCTTGCCGCGGTTTACAGGCGGCGCGATCGGGTATCTCGGGTACGAGTTCATCCACGATGTGGAACCGGTGGTGCCGCGTCCCGTGCGGGACGACCTTGGCACTCCGGTCCTGTATTTCCTAATCGCGGATCAACTGCTTGTGTTCGATCGCGTGGCGCAAACGTTGACCGTGATGGTGAATGCGGTGATCGAGCCCGGCGCCGATCCGGGTCAGGCGTATGACACGGCCGTGACCGAGATCGAGAGGTTGGTGTCGCTGCTCGAGCAGCCCAGCCGTCACCCCGCGGTCACGGCCGATCCCGACGCCCCGCCGCTGGCGTTCACCTCGAACCAGCCCCGCGAGCGCTTTCTTGCGAATGTGCTCAAGGCGAAGGAGTACATCACCGCGGGCGACATCATCCAGGTCGTCGGCTCGCAGCGATTCTCCGCCCGGGTGCGGGCGACTCCCCTGGAAATCTACCGCGCGGCGCGCACCATCAATCCTTCGCCCTACATGTTTTTGCTCGAGTTGGACGGCTTCGCGCTGGTTGGGGCGTCTCCCGAGATTCATGTCCGCTGCGAGGATCGGCGCGTCGAAATCCGCCCAATCGCCGGGACCCGTCCGCGCGGGCGGACGGCAGAGGAGGACGCGGAGCAGGAGCGGGATTTGCTGGCCGACCCCAAGGAACGCGCCGAGCATGTCATGCTGGTGGACCTGGCGCGCAACGACCTCGGGCGCGTCTGCGAGTATGGCAGCGTGAAGGTTCGGGACCTGATGGTGATCGAGAAGTACAGTCACGTGATGCACATCGTGTCGCAAGTGGAAGGCCGGTTGGCGGCGGGCAAGACCCCGTTCGATCTGATGCGAGCCACGTTTCCCGCGGGAACGCTTTCGGGGGCGCCGAAGATTCGGGCGATGCAGATCATTTCCGAACTCGAGCAGACGCAGCGGGGGCCTTACGGCGGGTGCGTCGGGTACTTCTCATTTGGCGGGAATCTCGATTGCTGCATCACGATCCGGACCGCCCTTCTGAAGGACGGTCAAGCGTTCGTGCAGGCGGGCGGGGGCTGGGTGAGCGACTCGAAGCCGGAGAACGAACTGGCGGAGACGCTCAACAAGTCGAAGGCGATGTTCAAAGCCCTCGCCATGGCGGAGAGCTTCACGGGGTGGGGATCACAAGCCGCGCTCTCCGCGGAGGCGAGTTCAAGGGGGTGATCCGGGCGGGGTCTTGCGTTCGGGGGCGGCCTCGGTGTTGAGCGTTCGCCCGATTGTCTGGAGGCGCCGTTCCAGGTCGGCGATGCGCTTGAGGAGGTCGGGGAGCCGGTCCAGGGCAACGAGCTGGCGTTTCATCTGCCAGTCCGGGCGCGCGGGCGATCCCATCCACCGGCCCTTGTCGGGGATATCGTGCATCACGCCCGATTGTGCGGCAACGAGGACCTGGCTGCCGATCTGGAGGTGGCCGGCGAGGCCGGCCTGTCCGGCGAGTGTGACGTAGCTGCCGAGTCGGGTGCTGCCGGCGATGCCGACTTGGGCGACCACGAGGCAATGCTCGCCGACGACCACGTTGTGACCGACCTGGACCAGATTGTCGATCTTGGTGCCCTTGCCGATCACGGTGGATCCAAGCGCTCCGCGATCGATCGTCACGTTGGCCCCGATCTCCACGTCGTCGTTGATCACGACGTTGCCGACTTGGGGAATCTTGCGGTGAACTCCCCCGTCCGTCACGTAGCCGTAGCCGTCCGAACCGATGACAGCGCCGGCATGGACGACGACGCGGTTGCCGATCCGGCTTCCGGGATAGACCGTGACTCGCGGGTAGAACCTTGCGTCCTCGCCGATGCGCACTTGCGCTCCGACGTGCACCATGGCCTCGAGGACCGTGCGCGCGCCAATCTGCGCCCTCTCACCGACGACGCAGTAAGGGCCGATGTGCGCGGAACCGTCCACCTGGGCCGTCGGGGCCACCAGAGCGGTGGCGTGAATGCCGGGTGCGAATATCGGATCGGGGTGGAAGAGCGGCAGGACCTTGGCGAACGCGATGCGCGCATTGGGGACGCGGATCAGGGCCTTGGTTGCGGACGCCCACTCGCCCGCGACGAGGATGGCGCTGGCGGCGCTCCGCTCGGCGCGAGCGAAATACGCCTCGTTTTCGGCAAACGTCAGATCGCCCGGGCGGGCGGTGTCGGCGGGGGCGAAGCCGCCCAAGGGGATCGAGCCATCGCCGACCACCTGACCTGCGAGGTGGCGTGCGATTTCGGCGACGGTGTAAGGCATAGCGGAGGGGGCTCAGTGCTTGCGCTGAGGGGCGAGCCCGTCGCTCAAGCGGCGATAGGTTGCCAAGGCGAGGAGCGGCCAACTGTTGCGGTACATGTCGTACTTCAGATAGAAGACCCTGGGGAAGCCGGTGCCGGTGATTTCGTCCTCGGACCAGGACCCATCCGAGTTCTGAGTTCGGATCAGATACTCGACGCCGCGAACCAGGCTGGGACGGTCAGGGTCGCCAAAGGCGCAGAGAGCCATCACGACCCAGGCGGTCTGGGAGGCCGTGCTGGGTCCGCGCCCTTTGAACACGGGGTCTTCGTACGTATCGACGCGTTCGCCCCAGCCGCCGTCGTTGTGCTGGACGCTCTCGAGCCAATCGCGCGCCCGGAGCAGCCACGGTTGGCGCATGTCGATGCCGAGCGTATGCAATCCGCGCAGGACTTGCCAGGTCCCGTAGAGGTAGTTCACGCCCCAGCGTCCGTACCACGAACCGTCGGGCTCCTGCTGACAGCGCAGATACTCGATGGCCTTCACGACCTGCGGGTGGTTGAGCGGAAAGCGTTCGTGTCCCAGGACCTCCAGGATGCGCGCCGTGATGTCGGCGCACTCGGGGTCGAGCATCGCATTGTGATCGGCGAAGGGAACCTTGGTGAGGACGTTCTTGGTGCAGTCCTTGTCGAATGCCGCCCATCCCCCGTCTCTGCACTGGAAGGTCAGCATCCATTTGAGCCCCCGCTCGTAGGCTTCATCGCGCCGCGAATCGCTCGTCGGGACCAGGCGCAGCGCCAAGAGCACCATCGCCGTGTCATCCACGTCGGGATTCCACTTGTTGTCGAACTCGAACACCCAACCGCTGGGCTCCACGTTGGCCGGATTCTTGTGCCGCCAATCCCCGCGAAACCGGATTTCCTTGCTCAGCAGCCACTCCGTTGCCCTCCGCAGGCGCGGGTCCTCGGGCGGCAGACCCGATTCAGCAAGGGCGATCAGGGCAATCGCCGTATCCCAGACAGGCGAAAAGCAGGGCTCGATGCGGACCGTATCGGACGTCTCGTGTTCGAGGCCCTTGAGGTGCTGCTCGGCCCGGACAACTTGCGGGTGGTCGTCCGGATAACCGAGGGCCTTGAGCGCGATCAGGGAGTTGAGCATTGCGGGGAAGATGGCGGCCAGGCCATCCGAGCCCTCGAAACGCTCGAGCATCCATCCTTCGGCGCGCTTCAAAGCCCGCCGTCGGAAAGGGTGGATGCCGGCCTGGGCAAAGAGTTCGGCGAACTTGTGCAGGCGATCGAGCCAGATGAAGAAGTTCCGCGTTGTGAGGATTTGCGGATCCCGCTGCAGTCGCAGATCGCGGTCATGATAGCCTTCGGGGTAGAGTTCATCGAGGGAGATGTCCTGCCCCAAGGGCCGAGTCGGCTTGAAATGGTTGATGATGGCGAGGGGAACGAGCATGGCCCGCGACCAGTTGCTCATTTCCCAGAAGTTGACGTGGAACCACTTTCCGATCAGGAGCACTTCGCAGGGAATTGTGGGCACATACTTCCACGGGAACAATCCGAACAACGCGAGGTAGAGCTTGGAAAACGTGTTCATCCGGGGCACGCCCCCGAGATTGAGCGCCACCGAACGCGCGCGCAGCATTCGGGAATCCGTCTCCGGGACACCGGCCAGCTTCAATGCCAGGTAGGCCTTGATGGTGGCGTTCACCTCGGCGGGACCGCCGTGATAGATATTCCAGCCGCCGTCGGGCAGTTGCAGCGAGAAGAGTTGGTTGATCGCCTTTCGCTCCCACTCACAGTCCACCTTGCCGTTCCAATGGTGATAGGCCAAACGGTCCGCGACCAGCGTGCAATCCACGATCAGTTCGCCAACCCAGTAGCCCTCGGGCCGCTGCTCGCCCAAGAGGTACTCTTGCGACCGCCTGATGGCAGTCGCCAAGTCATTCAACCCACGGAGGGTCTGGCCGACAGACACTTCCGACTCCTGCGTCTGCTGGCCGGCACGAAAAGCCAATCGCATTGTCCGGCATTGTTGTCGAAAGCCTGCTGGCGATTCAAGCACAATAGCCTGCGCAATGGGCCCGCGCCGACAAACCAGCCCGCGCCGATTTGACACTGGCCGGCGGCGCCACTATACATTGCGGCTGTCGCGTTGTGGCCCTGCCACAAAACCGAAACAAACCGAAACCCGCAATCTTATGGCAATCGCTGTCGGCTCCAAAGCACCGGACTTCCGTCTCAAATCCAAAACCGCTGAAGAGATCGTGGATGTGAAGCTGAGCGACAACTTCGGGCGGAAGAACACCGTCCTTCTCTTCTTCCCCCTGGCCTTCACCGGCGTCTGCACGCAGGAGATGTGCGCTATCAGCTCCGGCCTCAACACGTATGCGCAACTCGGTGCCGATGTGATCGCGGTGAGTGTGGACAGTCCCTTCGCCCAATCCGCCTGGGCCGAGAAGGAGAAGATCAGGGTCACCCTCGCCAGCGATCTGAACAAGAAAGTGGCGGCGGACTACGGCGTCCTGCTGGCCGACCTGGGTGGGCTCGGCTCGACCGCCGCCCGCGCCGCATTCGTGATCGACAAGGCCGGTGTGGTCCGTTACAGCGAGCAAACGCCGACTCCCAAGGACCTGCCGAGCTTCCAAGCCATCAAGGCTTGCCTCGCCACTCTGCAATAGGCGCCGCCGCGTGGCCGGCTCCGGGCGGGTTCATGCATTTGTGTTTCGCGGATTGCACCGCGCGGGTTGTCTGTTAAGGTTCGGTCCGTGAGGCATCTTGATGCGATTCGTGTTTGTTGCTTGCTGCTGGGCGCGTGCTGGCTCTGCGGCTGCCTCCCATTGCCGGATCAGGAGTCGGAAGAGAAGAATCCTCTGATTCTCGATGCCCGCGCGAAGAAAGCGGCGTACAACTTCCAGGGCGCGGTGGCCTCGCTCGAAAAGGCCCTCGAAGCCAATCCACGCCTGGCCCTGGCGCACTGGGAGCTGGGCTTGATCTTCTGCCAGCACTTGTCGGACCCGGCGGGGGCGATTTACCACTTCAACAAACTCCTCAAGCTGCAGCCGGGATGGCGCCACGCCGAGACGGCCCGGCAGAAGATCAGGGACTGCCAGGTCGAGATCGCCAAGAGCGTGCCGCTGGGTCCCCAGTTGCCCGCCTTCCAGCAACAGTTCGACCGCATGGTTTCGAGGGTCCATGACATGGACAAGGAGATCAACCTGCTCAGGGTGACCAACCAGACACTGCACATGCACGTGCAGCAACTCCAGGCCGAGAACGCCCAGCTTAGAGAAGCGTTGCGCGCCGCGTCCGCCGCGTCCGCCGCCTCCGCCGTGCCTGCAACAACTGCGGCCTCCGGAGCGCCGATCGCCGCCGTTCAGCCGCGTTCGCCGTCGGAGACGCAGCAGGCCAACCGCGGCGTGCCCGGACCGGACCCGACCCGGTCTGCCTCGGCGTCGACTCGTCCCAACACGGCGGTGCACCCGTCGTCTGATGCGCGCAGGCCTTTGGTGTCGGTCTCATCCGCGCCGGCGGCGCCGGCCCCACGCGGCTACCTCCAGTACACCGTCAGAAAAGGGGAGACCATGAGCACAGTCGCCCGCCGTTATGGTCTTCCGCTTCGCACGCTTCTCTCCGCCAATCCGAACATCAATCCGAATCGGCTGAACGTGGGGCAGGTCATCCGCATCCCCGCCACGTAATCCGCGCCGCCCATGGTCAAACGGACGTTCTTTCCCCTGGTCATCCTGTTTTGGGTGATCATGAATGTCCTGCTCTGGCGCTCGGAAATGAGCAGCCACCGGAACAGCGGCAGCCGCGTCCCCATCGCCACTGTCTGGGAACGCATCCTGACGGCGCCGGACGACTCGGCGCTGCAGATTCTTCATCGCGGGCAGAAGATCGGGTTCTGTCGTTGGGTGGCGGCCATCGACGAAACTGCGATGGCGCGCACGGAAGCGGAGCAGGAGGCCGTCGAGGGCCGTGTTCGGGCATTCGCGGGCTACACGATCGACCTGGACGGCAATCTGCTCCTCGATGAATCGCCCAAACGACTGCGATTCGCCCTGCACGCGGCGTTTGGCGTCGACCAGGCCTGGCAGAAGTTCCGGCTGCGCCTCAATCTCAAGCCCAATGCGTGGGAGATCGAGGCGGACGCGGACGCCGAGCGGCTTGTGCTGCGCACTGGCGAGCCCGGGAGCGAGTGGGAGCAGGCCGTGGCCTTTGCCGATCTGGCCCGCCCCGAGACGCTCATGGCGCAACTGGGCCTGCCGCCCGCGATCGCCGGGCTGGCCGCTGTGACACGGGACCTGAAGGCGCCGGATGCCGCCGTCCTCGCGCGCGGGCTGGTTTGGGAGGCGCGGAGCGACTGGTTCGCGCTGGGCCACTCGCGGGTGCGTGCCTACCGCATCGAGGCCCGGCTGCTCGACACGCACCGCGCATCGGTCGTGGTGAGCCGCGTGGGCGAGATCCTCCGTGTCGAGTTGCCGGACGACATCGTGCTGGTCAACGAAGCGATCGCCGCCCTTTAGAATCCTGGATCGGTGAGACACGTTGAAGGCAAGTCGAGTTTCAGTGCTGCGTTGAAGGAATCAACCGATGATCGAACTGATCCATCTGGTCAAACGGTTCGGGGACCTGGTTGCGGTGAGCGCGGTGGACCTGGTGGTGCCCCGGGGCCAGTTCTTCGCCTTGCTCGGCCCGAACGCTGCCGGCAAGACGACGACAGTGAAGATTCTCGCCGGCCTCATGAGACCGACCTCGGGAGCGGCGCGCGTCGCCGGCTATGACGTTCAGGAACAGCCGCTCGAGGCGCGGCGCAGGATCGCGTATGTGCCGGACTTTCCGTTTCTCTACGACAAGCTCACGCCCTGGGAGTTCATCCGTTTCACGGGCCAGCTTTTTCGGATGCCCGAGGAGCGGATCGCCGCGGGAGCGCGCGAACTCGTCGCGCGGTTCAACCTCGAACCCTACCTCGCCAAGCCGATCGAGGCCCTCTCGCATGGAACCCGGCAGCGGATCGTGATCGTCTCGGCCCTGCTGCACGCTCCGGAAGTGGTTGTGCTCGATGAGCCGATGGTGGGCCTGGACCCGCACCACGCGCGGGTGCTGAAGGACATTCTCAAGGAGCGCGCGCTCGCCGGCATGACCGTCTTTGTCTCGACCCATCAATTGAGCGTGGCTGAGGAAATGGCGGATCGGATCGGCATCATGCATGAAGGCCGGCTGATCGCCGTGGGCACGCGCGACGAACTGCGGCGTCAGAGCGGCACGTCCGGGGCGCTCGAGCAGACTTTCCTCACGCTCACGCGCCAGGAAGCCAATCTGCGCGAGGAGCGTCCGCACTCCGCCGCCGCGCCCGCTCCTCACGGCGAATGAACAGGCCGATGTCCACGAACCGCGCCCCGGCGCCACGCGCCGCCTCGCCGAGCCCGTTGACGCTGCTGGTTCTGGTCAACATGCGGCAGGCCTGGCGGCGCCTGCTCGCCATTCGACAGCAATCGCGTCTGCTGACCGCTTTGATCGTGTTGTTTCTCGGCGGCTACGCGGCGCTGGCATTCGCGATCTTCTACAAAGGGTTGCGGTTTGCCGGCTCCTTTCCGGGACTGGGCGCGGTGCTGATCGAGCGGATGCTCTTCCTGCTGTTCGCGTTCCTGTTTGGCCTGCTGTTGTTGAGCAACCTGATCATCAGCTACACCAATCTGTTCCGCAATCGGGAGACGTCGTTCCTGTTGCCCCTCCCGATTCCCTGGGGGTCGATCTTCCGCTGGAAGTTCATCGAGTCCGCGCTCCTGGCGTCGTGGGCGTTTCTGTTTCTGATTGCGCCCATGCTGGCGGCGTACGGGCTGACTCAGGGCGTGCCGTGGCACTTTTACGCGGCGACCCTCGGGTTCCTCGGGCTCTTCATCATGCTGCCCGCCGTGGCCGGGTCCTGGCTGGCGGTGAATCTCGCCCGCTTTCTCGATCGCCGGGCGTTCCAGATCGCCGCCCTGCTTGTGGCCTCAAGCCTCCTGGCCGCGACCGCAATCTGGCTCAAGACGGATCCCATCACGGACGAGCAACTCGAGACGCGGGTGCTGGTGGTCCTCGACCGTCTCCTGTCGCGAACCCATTTCGCGCTCTTTCCCCTGCTCCCCAGCTACTGGCTCTCGGCCGGCGTCCAACAATGGGCTGAAGGCGCTCTGGGCGCGGCGTTGTTCTTCGCGCTGGTCCTTCTCAGCCACGTGCTGTTCTTCGGCACCCTCGCGCTCACGCGCATGGGCAACGCGTTCTACGGCGCCGTCTCGATGGTCCAGAGCCGCGGCAGCGCGATGAACCGCTGGCCGTGGTTTCGGGCGTGGCAGCAGCGACTCGACCGCCGGGCCCGCTCGACCGGCTGGCTCGAACGCGCCCTGGCGTGGGCGCGCCCGATCCCCGTCGACGTCCGCGCGGTGCTTTTGAAGGACATGCGGTTGTTCTGGCGGGACACGACCCAATGGGGCCAGACCCTGGTGCTCTTCGGGCTGCTGGGCGTGTACTTCCTCAACCTCCGGCATTTCAGCCAGCAATTGACCAGTCCCTTCTGGATTTTCCTGGTCTCCTATCTCAACCTCGGCGCCTGCGCGCTGAACCTGGCGACGTTCACAACCCGCTTCGTCTATCCGCAGTTCTCGCTCGAAGGCAAGCGGCTGTGGATTGTCGGGATGGCGCCGCTGGGGTTGCGGCGCCTGTTGCTTGCCAAGTTCGCCCTGACAAGCACTCTGTCGCTGGCGCTCACCGCCGGCCTGATCATCCTCTCCTGTCGCATGCTCATGCTGGCGTGGGACCGCACGCTCTACCTCACGGTGGCAATCACGGTCATGACCTTCACGTTGAACGGGCTCGCCGTGGGCCTCGGCGCGCTCTACCCCAACTTCAAGGAAGACAATCCAAGCAAGATCGTCAGCGGCTTCGGCGGCACGTTCTGCCTCGTCGTCAGTTTCCTCTACATTGTCGCCTCCGTCGTTCTCCTGGCCCTGGGCTCGCCCTGGACCCGCTACGGGGAGCCTGGCGGCTCCGGCGTCCTCCCGAGCTGGGCCGCGTTCGTCCTTCTCTCGGCTGCCGTCGGCTGGCTCCCGCTGCGCCTGAGCCTGCGACGCATCAACCAGTTCGAAATGTGAGCCCGCCGACGATCCGGACGCCCCGCGTCGCGCGCGCCCTGGTGCGCTGGTTCGCGACCGCCGCGCGCGATTTGCCCTGGCGCGGCACGCGGAATCCGTACGCCATCTGGATTGCGGAGGTCATGCTGCAACAGACAACTGTCGCGGCTGTGGTTCCCCATTACACCCGCTGGATGCGCGAGTTGCCGACACTTGGCGCCCTGGCCGCCGCCTCGCCACAACGTGTCTACGGGCTCTGGGAAGGCCTGGGTTACTACCGTCGCGCAGAGAATGTGCTGCGCGCGGCCCGGATCGTCGCGGCGCGGCCCGACGGGCTCTTTCCCCGTCGTTTTGCGGAGGTGCTCGCGCTGCCCGGCATCGGGCGCTACACCGCCGGCGCCATTTGCAGCATCGCATTCAACCAACCCACACCCGTCCTGGACGGAAATGTCATCCGTGTCCTGGCTCGGCTGCGCGGCCTTCGCGACGATGTCGAGTCGGCGGGTGCCCGGGCCCGGTTGTGGCAATGGGCGCAGGAACTGGTCGCCGCCGCGGCCCGATTCCGGACACCAGGAGCCTGCGGCCGACTGAACGAAGCGCTGATGGAATTGGGCGCGACGATTTGCACTCCGCGCCCCCCCCGATGCCCTGTGTGCCCGCTCCGCCGCACCTGCGTCGCCCGGCGCGATGGCTCCATCGAGGAGATTCCCCGCCGCCCGGTCCGTCCTCGCCTCGTCGATGTCCACTGCGCCGCCGTCGTCTTCAACAGAAACAATCTCTGGTATGTCCGCCGCCGTCCCGAGGGCGCAGTCAACGCCCGTCTCTGGGAGTTCCCGCAGATCGAGGTGCGACGCGGACAAGGCGCGCTCCCGGCTCTGAAGGTGTTCGCCGGTCTGAGCCCCGGCCAACTCGAACGATTGGGTGAAATCAAGCACACAATCACCCGCTTCCGGATTCGGCTCGAGGTCTACCGCGCGCGGTCCGGCAGCCCTCCGCGCGCGTGGGCGGGCCGGTGGCGGTCGCCGACCCAGATGCGTTGTCTGCCCTTCAGCAGCGCCCATCGCCGGATCGCCGGGATGTTGCCCGGCAGTTTGTCTCGGTGGGAGGTTCATGGGAAGAGCGCAACCGCGGGTTGACGTTCTGGGGCCGCTCCGCAACTCTG
>DAOOQY010000056.1:0-12021 GCA_035389025.1 Verrucomicrobiota bacterium | reverse complement strand
GAAGGCCCGCACTGGACGTATGGGCTGGCGGAGGAGATGGGGATCAACGTGCTCTACGCCGGCCATTACGCGACCGAGACGTTCGGGGTCAAGGCGCTCGCGGCCCACCTGGGCAAGAAGTTCCATCTGCCCTGGTCATTCGTGGATCATCCGACCGGGCTCTAACCCGCATGGCAGTCATCCTGCAAGGTCTGACCGTCCTGTGCACCGACGGGGTGCAGAATGGGCGGGTTAGCGGTTCTTCATGTAGATGTAGATGAGGCCCCAGAGGATGGCCACGAAGAACGCCAGCAGAGCCAAAAAACGGTTGCGCGCCACGCGCTTTTCGTACCGCAACGGACGCAACCCGTGAATGCTGCCCGCGGCGAGATAGTTGACGAGCTTCGGATTCGACGTCGGGGCGCCGCGGATTTGTGACAGCCACTTGCGGAGCGTGGTCATGGGATCGTACTTGCGCACGCCCAGTTGGTTGAAGTGGTCCGGAGTCGAGTCGCGGTCCGCCGCCCCTTGGACGCCGAGATGGTCGATCGCCTCGAATCTGGGCTCGCGCGCCCCCGCCGGGATGCGACCCGCCAAAGATGCGGAATGCGCGGTCGGGCTGCCGGGTCGGGATGTGGTGGGCGGGGCGCTGAGCCGCTCGTTGAGTTGGCGCAGTTCACCCTGGAGCGCCTCAAGCCGCGCGTTGAGCTGGCGCTCACTCTCGGCAATCGGATCCGGTTTCTTGCGGAAGAACCGCATGGTCGCTGAGACTCGAAGGCGTGTCGGGTGCGAGGACTATTGGCGCAGCAGCAGCACGCAAAACGTGATCAGCGCGATCACGCCGACCACCGCCAGCGGCCAGGTCAGGGCCAGGCCGACACGACAGAGTTCGCCCAGAGGACGCCGGGTCCAGCCGCCGAGCGGATCGTCGGCCGATGCGGCGGCGGACGCCTCGCCCTTCGGCGCGGCGGAGTCGTCGAGGAGAGGCCATTTCAATCGTGCGCCGTTATACTCCATGCGCGCGTTCTCGATGCTGGTGAGGGCCCGCGTGAGTTCGTTGCTCCAAGTCTCCGTTGTCCACGCTTTCTCGTTGATCGATTCGATCCTGGCCAGCGCTTCCCGAAAGCCGGCCAGGGTCTTGGCCAGTTGCTCGGCGTCGCGACGCGCCTCGAACTCCGCCTTCTCGAGCAGCCCGATGCCGCGCGTCAAATGCTCGGTCGTCTCGGTCCGCCCAGCCTCGAACTCCACCCGCCGCCGCCGCGCCTCTTCGAGCGCGGATCGCTGCCGTTCCAATTCCTCCTGGGCCCGCTTGAGTTCGGCGATGCGGCTCTGTGTCTCGCCGACCTTCACTTCGAGTTCTTCCCGCGTGGGCGGACGAGTCGTCACGGGAGACCCGGCGGTGGGCGGCGCGCCCGCCGGACTCATCCGCGCGGCCCGCCCGGTCTCCACATCACGATCCACAAAGTCGGTCTCTTCGAACGGCGACGTCATGGGCGCACTGTAACACCGGCCTTGGGTGTGTAAAGGCCAGCCCGTTCGCCCGTTCCGCGAAGACAATCGCGGGTTGACCATGACCCCCCGCGGGTCTCATACTCGCGTCGCGTATTCCTGCCAGGCCCAGAGTCGATCGATTCGAAGCGGGCCGGTCGTCAACGGCTCGAGGCCGAGTCTCGAGGCGGCGGCTCCGGACTGAACGGGCCTGACAAACGGACTTTCATGAAACCAATCCTGCGTGTTGTGCGGGGCCAGCCTTCATGGCGGGTGGCCTCGGCGGATGTCGAAGCCTTCGTCACCCGGATGGGGGGCCAGGTCGGCCCGGTCACCTTCGACCGCCGCGGGCGCCGGGTGCAGCCCCTCGCCGTCGCTCCCTGGGCCGAGGAGGAACAGGCGGCTGCGCTGCCGCCGATTCTGCGCGCCTTGCGGGGGGATTTCTTCTGCCTGCCATTTGGCGGCAATGCCAAGGCATTCGGGAACGAGCGCCATCCGCTTCATGGCGAGACGGCCAATGCGTCGTGGACTTTGGAATCGCTCGAGAGGAAAGGCGCGGCCTCGACTCTCCATCTGAGTCTCAAAACCAAAGCTCGCCGCGGTCGAGTCGACAAGTTCATCACGCTGGTGGACGGCCACCAGGCCGTCTATGCGCGGCATCGGATCAGCGGCATGAAAGGCCCCATGTGCCTCGGGCACCACGCAATGCTGCGATTCCCCGACCCTGCAGGCAGCGGCGCGGTGTCGACCAGCCCCTTCCTGTTCGGGCAGGTGCTGCCTGAACCAGCCGAACGTCCCGAGCAGCGCGGTTATTCCCTGTTGAAACCGGGGGCGGAGTTCGCCTCCCTCGAGAACGTGCCCACCATCACCGGGGAGACGGCCGATCTGAGCTGCTACCCGGCGCGCCGGGGCTTCGAGGACCTCGCCTTGATTGTCGGCGATTCGGCGGCGCCCTTTGCCTGGACGGCTGTGACATTTCCGCGCGAGCGCTATGTGTGGATCGGGTTGAAAGACCCGCGTGTGTTGCGCTCGACGGTGTTCTGGTTTTCGAATTGTGGACGCCACTACCCGCCCTGGAGCGGGCGGCATGTCAATGTGATGGGACTCGAGGAGGTGACGTCCTATTTCCACTACGGACTCGCCGAGTCGGCCCGCAAGAACAGCTTGTCCCGGCGAGGCTACGCGACCTCGATTCGGCTCAGCCCGGATCGCCCGCTCGAAGTCAATTACATCATGGCGGTCTCGAGCATCCCGGCCGGATTCGATCGTGTGGCGGCTGTGGATCGCAGCCCGAGGGAGGGGGAGGGCCTGCTGGTGCGATCGGCCAGCGGCAAGACTCTGACAATCGCCCTGGATGTGGACTTCCTGGGCAGCGGCAAACGCCGAGCCTGAGTCTCCAATGGACCATCTCTCTCGGAGGGCCCATCCCGCGGTGACGGGAGAGGCCCTGTCTGGTGAAAATGATCGTCTCGAGTCATTATGAAAGCAAAACCACGCATCAACCCGATCAATGCCCCGCGCTTCTCGTTCGGCCTTCGTTTTTCAACAGTCGGGCTGTTTCTGGCCCTGATCGCCGGCACGACCCTCCTGGCGGCAGCCGCGGCCGGGGCGAAACCATCGAGCACGTGGCCGCAGGACTACTCGGTCCGGCGTGATGACGGTTCGGGCGCTCTGGTTCTGACCACGCCCTTCTACACAGTGCGCCACGACCTGCGGCAAGGCGGCGCCATCTGCCAAATCACCCTCACGCACGGCAAGGCGACCAACCTCCTGATGGCCCCCATCGAAACCCGCGTCCGCGACGACCGCGATGCGGTGTTTGCCGACGTGCACGACCGGGCGCCCCGCGTGACGCATCGCCGGGAAGGCACGACCGAGATCGTGACCGTGGAAGGCGTTTTGGCGGACGAGAAGGCGCGCGCCTCGGGCGTGCGCGCGCGCACAGTCTTCGAATACCACTGGGGGTACATCAAGGTGCGCAAGGAACTCACGAGTCCGGACGGAGCCGTCCGCGCGCGCGAGCTTACGCCGTTCTTCACGCGTTTGGCGCCGAACCTGTGCGAATACGGGTATCGCGAAGGCACCACCGAAGAGGAGGGTGCGCCGCCTTTTTCCTTCGGCAGCAACCGGTGGGGCAAACTGCGCAAAGGCGTTCCGGCCGACAAGCCCGTCGAGACGCCCTATGCGCCGCGCTCGATGATGTTCGCCGATCCGGGGGTCGAAGGGCTCGAGTGGTTTGTGGGCTCCGACCTCCCGCAATGGGAGACCCAGTGCACGGGTCGCCGCGGCCAGGGCCGGTGTCATCTCGCCCGCGGCACGGAACCGGACGGCATGGCGGTGTCGATCTCGCCTCTCTGGATGGCGGATGCGCCCGTGACGTTGCCGGGGCGACTGGTTTTTGACTTCTACATCGGCCTGCCTCTGCTCGAAGGCCGCGCCCTCAAGCCGTGGCTTCACACCTCGTTCAATCGCAACCGGGGCGACTGGGTGAGTCCGGACCAAATCCAGCGCTGGAAGGACTCGGGCATCCAGACGGTCCACTGCCACAACGACGGCGATTACTACGACGACGGCCTCTTCTGGCGCGATGGGTCCTATCCGCCCTACCCCGACATGGACCGGTACGACCGGGTGCTCGACGCGTGCCGCAAGAACGGGATTCGCGTCGCGACCTACTTCTCGAACAAGGAACTCCATTCGAGCACCAGGGAATTCCAGGAGCGAGGGACCGAATGGGGTCGGAACGACCGCAAAGGCAATCTCCAACACAATTTCTTCAAGGAGAAGAGCGAGTTCGGGGTGCAGATGTGCCTGCGCTCCGGCTGGCTCGACTTCCTCAAGCTCTCGATCGACCGCGTGCTCGACAAGCACCCGCTCGACGGGGTCTATTACGATTGGAACGTCGCCCTGTTCTGCTCCAACCCGAGACACGAGGGCAAGGAGCCCGGCGTCGCCGCCGCGGGCCATTGGGACATCGAGGAACTGCTCGATCTGATGGAATGGACTCGCCGACGCGTCGGTCCCGACGGCCTGGTCATCGTCCACAATACAACGACCCCGATGTTCGTGATGGAGAACTTCGCCGATTATGTGGTGGCCAATGAATGGGGCTACGGCAGTTGGTCCGAGAAGGCGCCGGAACTCAAGGACCTTCCCCTCGAATGGTCGCTGGTCGGAGCCCGGTCCCGCGGCGTGATCAGTTACGGCCAGATCGGCGCCAATGCGGACAGGCATCTCCACCGGTTGTTCGCCGACCAGGCCCTGGTCAGCGGCGTCACACCCTGGCCGGCCAGCCCCGAGACGTTCACTCTCTTCGCGCCCCTGGGACAAATCGAGGACATCGCCTCGCATCGCTTTGCCGATTGGCGCAACACAGCCGTCCGCCTCGAAGGTGATCACTGCGCCTCGGCGGTCTACAGCCGCCCCGGCCAATCCTACCTGCTCGTGGCCAATCTCGATCCCGCCCCGAAGCAGGTCCGCTGCGCGGTCCGATTGGACCAACTCCCCCACCCTCTCCCCGCCCCAACCACCGCCACGCTCGTCGCGTCCGGACTCCCGAGTCCGAACGATTCCGACCCCGCGGTTGGAAGCGCCCTGGACGTGCGCAAACTGACGGGCGAGGGTCTCGTCATCCCGATCCCGGGCGACAGCACCGTTCTTATCCGTCTGCGTTAGCCCGCATTTCTCACCAATTGCTGATGTCGTCTGACCGGTCACCGTCGCATTTCACCTGAAATGCGGGCTCTGGACTATCGCACATCGGCGCCCGTGCCGGCGCCAATGGCTCCGGCACGCGGCATCCGCAGGCTGAACTCGATCCGCTCGCCCTCGCGGCCCACGTACCCGCCCCAGCCGACGCGGATTTCGTCAATGCGGCGCCGGTCCAGCGTCGCGTCGCTGTCGCTTGACCAGCCTGCGAGTTGCAGGCGATCCAGGGGGAGATAACAGCGGTCGTAGCCCGCCGCGGAGAGCGAGCGCGGTGTGCTGGCCAGGAAATCCCCGCCGCCGCGTTCGTGCAGGATGACGAGCAATTGTGTCGGCGTGTGCTGTCCCTCGGGCACCCAACTCTCGATCTCGAGGAGATCGGCGGCGCTCAAGTCCAGGGAATCCTGAAATGGCAAACGCAGAAACAGAAATGTGTCGACCTCGCTTCGGGTCAGCGTGCCCTCGACCCGCCATCCCGGACGGCTCGGTCGAGCCGCCTCGCTGTCCGCCGACAGTCTTTCACGCACGAACTCGCCCCGAGCCACCGCTGGTTGGGCGGCGGGAAGCTCTTTGAATGTCATCGAGGGCAAGACGCCCGGCTTCAGCTTCCTCGCCGGCCCCAGCGGACCGTCGAACCGCAGGAAGCTCGCCCCATACGGCGCCAAGACCAGTTCGTTGTCCGCCTTGCCCGGCCACACCGAACGCTGTCCGGTGGCGGGGTCCCACTGTTCGGCCGCGCCTGATGCCCGGCACTCGACGGCCCCCTGCCAGGGCATTGGGCTGTCGTTGATGACAAAGTAGACTTCGTGGCCGTCGATGCGCCGATGCGTCAGACGCAACGGCGCGCGCGGGTCGGGCACCGTCAAATCCGGCTCGATGATCTGATCAAGCACCCGGGGCAACAGAGCCTCGATGCCCGCCGACAGAAAGACGCCTGCGCCGCGCCCGACGGCCGTGCGGGCGATCGGGCCGTCACCCATCTCTCCGAACACGCGCTCGCCCCAGGCCCGGATGCGGCGGTCGGGGAACTCGGACTCCGTATTGGCGGGGCGCGCGCCCAGGGCAATCACGGTTCCGCCCTGGCGCATGAATTCATCGAGCCGATCCCAGGCAGCCTCGGGCAGGGTGTCGATTCCCGGCAACACCACCACCTGCCACCGGAGGGCGTTGTGCGCCAACTCGCCTTCCACAACGCGCGCCTCGATGAGCGTGCGGCTGTCGATCACTGTCAGGTCGCGGCGTGACGCGAACAGACTCTCGAGCGCGTTGCGATAGAGATGATCGATTTGGTTGGCGCCAGGCGATGCATTGGCCCAGTGCGCCGCCGGCACGAAATGCGTCCAGAGGCTCTCGATCGGATAGACAACCGCCACATCCGCCACTTGATGGCCGCCCACAAGCAGTGTGGCGCAGCGCCCAACCCATTCGTTCAGGCGCCGCAGGGCGGCGTCATCCATCGCTGTGAACGAGTAGTAGCTGGTGATCACGTTGACGCCGCCCGTGAAGAGCCGATTGCAGGTGCCGCGGATTTCGGCCTCGGTCACGACGCGCTTGGGACGCGTGTCGCCCGCCGGACGGTAGACCTGGCCGTGATCGGATGTTTCGCACATGACAAACGGGCGGCGGTCAAGCTCGGCCGCGCTGCCCGCCAACCGCGCGATGTGCCACGGGACCTCGGGCGGCAGGCTTGTCAGACAGTCAATGCCGGGCGCATCGAGGCGGCGCAGGCAGGCGAAGAAGTCGCCATAGAGCGCCGCGTGCGCCGTGAGTCCCTCCTCGGCCAGCAAATGGCCGCCCGACTGCACGCCGTGGCGCCGGCACCAGTCCTGAATCTGTCCGAAGAAGTTCTCCGCCACCAACTCGCCGACCGTCTGCCAAAAATCGTGGCGATGCCGTTCCACTCGAGGTCCCGTTCCCACCAGCAACGACGGGATGGCCTCTTCGAGCGCGTACCCGCGCCGCTTGCGAAACTCGGCGCTCAGCCCCGTCGACCAGGGCAGCGGCCGATAGGGCATCCGCCGCAGGAACAGGCTCATCAACGACGGTTCGTCGGTGAATGTGGCGACGAAGTGACGGCCCAGGTCGGGCCCCATTTCCTTCGCGTAGCGGGCGTGCGTCAGTTCGAGAAAACGGGCGGTCGGGGCCGCCTCGAGCAGGTTCGGATACGGCATCTTCCGCCACAGATTGCCGTCGGCATGGGTGCCTTCGTAGAGAGGCGCTTCCGTGACGCCCAGGAGTCTCCAACGCCCCTCGGGCGCCGTCCATGACACCCGTCCGTCCCGCACATGGGCGCTCAGATCGACGCGCCCGTCGAACTCGAGAGTTCCCTCCCGCACCGGATAGGCCGCCGCCAAAAGGAGACGTCCGGGGGGCAGCTCGAGCGTCGCCGGACCGGCGCCCGTCTCGGCATCCGCCGCCAATAACCCCCGCGCTTCCCACTCGGGATGGTCCCGCAACACAAGCCCGCCGGCGTTGGCCGAGGGATAGCCCTTTTCGTCGTACAGCCACAACGCCATCCCGGCCTGCCTGGCCGCCCCAACAGCCCGCTTGAAAGCAGCCCACTTCGCCTCGCTCTCGAGATAATCCTCGAATCCGACATTGCAGACCACCCCGCCGAAGCCCTGGTTCTCGAGTCTGCGGATGAGGTCGTCCTGCCGGCCCGGCTCATCGGGCCAGCCGTGAATGATCTTGAGAATGCGGGTCTGCACGGGCGGTTGAACGAACCGTTCGGCAAGCCCGGTCGGGGCGTCGGAATCCCGGGCCGCCTGGCCCTGCTGGGCCCGGAGCGCCAAAGCCAGGCTGCAAAAAAGGAGGTAAGTCAGTGTGAAGAAACGGAGACTCGGAGCGGGATTCATGGAAAGTATGGACATTCAACACCTTAATGCACACGATGACCATGAACCGGTTTGTAGCCGCCGACGTGAGTCGGCGCTGATTCCTGCTCTTGACGGAGCGAGATGGCGCGGACTCATCCCGCGGCGGCGGGACGGCTACGGAATCACGGTTCATGGAAATTGCATTTCGCTGACGTAGATGTCGTGAAAGTCAGGGTCTTCGTTGAGCGGAACATGGCGAATCTTCGGGCGCAATGCCCCATACTCGAAACCGTCGCCGGATTCCCGGAACAACGCCAGCTTCGCTCCGAGCAGGGCCGTGTTCCCCGCCGGACGCACCCGATCGGGCGGCAATGGAAGCAAGCCGATGCGCCGGGCGCTGGCGCGGTTGATGTAGTTGCCGAAAGCGCCTGCCAGGTGCAGACACTCCAAGTCCTCGAGCCCGGCTCCCCATTGGGCCAACAGCAATCGGAAGCCGGCGGCGATAGCCCCTTTCGCCAGTTGCAGCTCGCGAACATCCGCCTGCGTTAACACCACGGGCGCCGCCAACGTCCATTGATCGCCCGATGCCAACCGCCCCGTCGGGCGGACCAGCCCGAGGTCCAGGCCGCATGCCACGGCGTCCACCAGGCCGCTCCCGCAAATGCCGCGCGGAGCGCCGCCTCCGAGCACCCGGCACTGCATCGCGCTGTCGTGCAACGCCACCTCGGCGATCGCTCCGGTGGCGGCTCGCATGCCCATCGAAATCCGCGCCCCTTCAAACGCCGGGCCGGCAGCGGTCGAGGCGCAGAGGAGGCGGTCGCGGTTCCCAATGACAATCTCTCCGTTCGTGCCCAGATCGACCAGGCCCACCAACCGATCGCTGCCATCCACCTGCGTCGCCACAATGCCCGCCAATACGTCGCTGCCCACGAAGCCGCCCAGACACGGGAGGAAACAAACCGTCGCATTGCCAAGTCCGTGCCAGCCCAAATCCGACGCGGAAAAAGTCTTCGGCCCGTCTTCGGGCGGATCGAACGGGTGATGCGAGAGGGGTTCGACGCTCAGGCCGCAGAACAGGTGATGCATCACGGTGTTTCCGACCAGGACAACGCGTTCGAGCGGCGCCCCGGGCGGGGCCTCGGACATCAACTCGGCGAGCAAGCCTCCGATCTGTTCGCGCACGAGCGTCTGCAAGGTGGTCTGGCCCCCGGACGACATCGCGAAATCGATGCGGCTCATGATGTCGGCGCCGTGCTTGGACTGCCGATTCAGCCCCATGCGCACGCCCAGCACGTTGCCCGTGCGCCGGTCCACCAACTGCGCGACGATGGTGGTCGTCCCGAGATCCACGGCTGCGCCCAATCCGTCCCGCGGCGTGAAGGCGAATGTCGAGTTGTCACTGAGGATCGAGAGTTCCCACTGAGCCAGTTCGATGCGCAAATCGCTGCAGACATGCGCCCGGCAGGCGAGCCGCCATCCTTCAGCCCGTTCCCTGGGCGTCAGCACGCGCTCGTCTTCCGGCGTCACCGGCAGATTCCCTTCGAGCACTCGGACACGGCAGCCCTTGCACCGGCCGCGACCGCCGCACGGGAACTCGACCCCTTGCGGGAAGAGCGCATCCTGCAGCGATGTGCCCGCGGCCACCGTCAACCTTCGGCCCAACGGCAGCAACTCGATCCGCACGGTGTCGCTCATGCTATCTTTCACCAGATGATAACCACCTCCAGCGCGCCGGGAGCCTTCTGGCCCGCACGAGTCCACGTCTTGGAGTTTCCGGCTTCGCCGTGGTCACAAATCCATGGAACATGCGGGCGAGGCATCCACTTCGGCCTCATTTACCAACGTGTTCATGCTTGAACCTTACCAGGATTCCCCGCGCCGCGGAAGCGCGAAGTCCCTCCACGAAAGTGCGACGGGCTCGGCATCGATCGGCTCCGGAAGGTTGGCCGGCGCTTCTCGCTGTTTCTGATCGCCCGGCCGCCTCAGCCATTCATGTCATTCGCGATTCGTGGTTCTCGTCTCCCCCCGCAAACTGGACCACGAACGCTCCGGCACACCGACGCCGGGCCTCTGATGTCCGATTGTCAACTGAGACGCGATCCCGGCGTTGGCTGAGGCGTCTGGTTGGCCCATTGAAGCTGCCGCAAAGATCTAGAACAATGCCATCTCCTCTTGTTGGGCACGACCATCCTTCGGGGTGACGGCGGACTGTGATTCTCCCGGCACAAGGCCGCCTCTTTCAAAGCGGAAGTGGGCCCCGTCCAAGTACTCAGATCGAATTCCAAACCCAATCCATTTCCGGTGCAGTCGTTCCGCACCCTCACCAGTCGTGCAACTGCCGGCAAATGGATCCAGCACCGTGTCGCGTTCGTCAGTTAGGAATTTGATGAAGAATTCGGGAAGCTGAATGGGGAAGCGGGCTGGGTGCGGCCTGATCTTCTCTTCGGCACAGCGTTTCAGATAGTACCCGTTGGAGTCGTTGTTTCCCAGAGTGAGCAGGTTTGGCGGGATGGCACCGGCTTGCTCGGTGAACTTGTGCGTGATGCGGTGACCGGACGGCCGTTCCTTGGGGCGATAGCCGCGTTTCAGGAGGCGCTTCATGTCCTCGGAGTAATTCGTGAGGATCTTGCGATTGTCGGCCTTGGGCTGGGTCGATTTGGAAAGCCACCAGAGAGCTTCTACGGAGTCCTTGACGCGGATGCGGCGCACGGTGACCCATTCCGCGGGAGCCGGGAGCTTGGCCGGGTTGTGCCAAAAGAACTCCTGTGCGAGATGGAGACCGTGTTCGCGCACGAGCCGAATCAAAAGCTCGAAGTGACAGAGCGAGCGGACGGGGTGTCCAGGCCGCCAACTGCCGCCGATGTTAATCACCATGCTGCCGCTCGGCTTCAGCACGCGCCGGAACTCCGAAGTGAAGCCCAGGAACCAATCGACATACTCGTTCTGGTCCACGTTGCCGTAAGCTTTCTTGAAATGGAGGGCGTATGGTGGCGACGTGAAGATGAGGTCCACCGACTCATCGGCCAACCCTGGCAGCAGTTCCTCCGCCTTGCCGCAATAGGCGGCACCGAAGGCCGTCTTGAAATATGGCTTGGGCAGTGTGACGCCGTAGGCTCGCGGCTCTTCACGGAGTTTTCGATTGCCTCTCATAATCTGTCAGCGCATCGACGAGCGAGTGTCTCCAGTGGCCGTAAGGCTCGACGTGCGGAACACTCTGCATGATTTCCAACATCTCAGGGAGTTCTCGGCGGCAAGCGAGGTTGCGTACGGAGATGTGCAGGTAGTTCCACTTGCCGGTGCGGTTGAACAGGGCCACGGACAGGATCTCGAATTGGTCCACGCGATAGGCGCGCGTGGGGGTGCCGTCCTTGGAATTCCGCGTCTTCTGCAATTCAGCGCGGAACGAATCGACTTTGCGCTTCGGGTCCGGCGACCGGACGTTTTTGCACTCCAGCCGGAGCGGCTTTCCGTGGAACGTGAACGTGAAGTCGGGCTTGCCATCGGCATCGGACCAGACGAGGTCGCTAATGACCCTTTTCTTCTGCAAGTCTTCCAATTCACGATTGAGGAAATACTCCGCCAGTTTTCCCTTTGTGTCGATGATCGCGCGAAACCCTCGTAGAATGGCGGAAAGAACGTCGTGAGCCGACGCCTTAAGCTTGGTTTCGAGCGGGTGGGGCTCAAGGCTGAAAAGCTCCCTGAGCGGAACATCGAGAGCGGTGGCGACGGATTGGAGGACTTCCAGGGTGACGTTCCGGTCCCCACGTTCCAAGCCGCCGATGTAGGTGTAGTGTTTGTGGGCCTTCTCAGCGAGTTCCTCCAGCGTCCATCCGCGCGCCTTGCGCAGTTCGCGCACTCGCGCACCGACCAGCTCCTGAATCGTAGGCATTGGCCTACAGAATAGGCTGGGTTAAGCCTCATAAGTCCAGAGACGATGAGTCTTAAAACCGCAGGGCGCAAGAGATTTTCTCGGGGTTTTCCCAGACCTGAGGCCGACCACTTCCCGCTTTCACCTGACGGCAACCGAAGGCTG
>DAOOQY010000055.1:0-12074 GCA_035389025.1 Verrucomicrobiota bacterium | reverse complement strand
GAAGTCCCAGTGCCCTGTGCACCACCGGGGTGTGAAATATGCGGGCTAGAGGGCCAGGCCCGCGAGAATGCGTTCGGCCGCCGCACGGGGATCGGGCGCGGCGCAAATCGGTCGTCCGATGACCAGCCAGTCCGCTCCGGCCTCGATGGCTTCCTGGGGAGTCATTGTCCGTTTCTGATCGTCGTGACCGGCGCCCGCCGGGCGGACGCCGGGCGTGACCAGTTGCACGTGGTTCGGGAGTGCGGCGCGCAACATCCGCAGTTCGAGCGGCGAACAGACCAACCCGCGCAGACCGGAGTTCACCGCCAGCCGGGCCAGGCGCCCGACCTGCCCGGCCGTTCCGCCGCCGATTCCCAACTCATCGAGAGCCGCATCGTCAAGGCTGGTCAGCACAGTCACCCCGAGCACAAGCGGCGCCTCGAGCCCGAGGGCGCCGGCCGTCGTCCGAGCCGCCTGCTCCGCCGCCCGCATCATGGCCGTGCCGCCGCTGGTGTGGATGGTCAGCATCTGGACACCGCACCGGACCGCTGCCTCGACGGCCCGGGCCACGGTGTTTGGGATGTCATGGAACTTCAGGTCGAGAAACACGGCCGCGCCTGTTGCGCGCAGTTGACGGACCAGCCCCGGCCCTTCGCTCGTGAAAAGCTCCTTGCCGACCTTCAACGCGCCAACCACGGGAGCCAACTGCTCCGCCAGAGCCAACGCCCGCTCCGCCGTCGCCACGTCCAAAGCCGCAATGATCGGATTGCGCATCGGCGGCAGCCTAGCCCGGATGGCCCGCTGGCAGCAAGGCGCATTGCGTTCTTGCCGGCATCGGCCCCTGTTTTGGAGTCTTCGGTTCTGCTTCTCGAGCCCGCATAGCAGTCCTCTTGCGAAGTCTCAGTGCCCTGTGCACCATAGGGGTGCGAAATATGCGGGCTAGCGCGCTGCGCCCCCGGTCTCCTGGAGGCGGATCAGCGCGCGCAGGTCGGACACGGCCGGGATGACAGCCGCGAGCGCCTGGGCGAGGGGCTGGTTTGTGCGAACCTGGCTCAGAAATCCCGAAAGGCCCTTCGGCACCAGCCCGTAGCGCTGGAGCATCTGCACGTCCATGACGCCCGTGATTCGCGTGCCTTGGCCCGTGATCAGACGCAGCAGACGAGCCTCCGCCGGCTCGGCGGAATGGAACAAGATGCCTTCATCGGCCGGTTCCGGAGCCCGCGCGTCCGGGTGGACCGCCAGGACCAGCCAGCCGGCCCCTTCCCGTTGATACGCGAACGATTCTCCCGTGAACGGGTCTTTCGGCATCTCCGGCAGCCACTCGGGAGCCAGCGCCTCGAGTCGCTCCGGCCACTCGCCGTGCCGATCGCGGTAGAGCCGCAAGGCGAGCACCAGACGACACGATTCGAGCGTTGTCCGGGCCGCGCGCGTCTCCTCGACCAACGGGCGCACCGGAGGAAACTCCGCGATCGAACGCCACGCCGCCGGGCGGTCGAAAAAGCGGCTCAGAAACGAACGCGACGCGAACGCGCGCTGCAGGGCCGCGGCCTGTTCCTGCGCCTCATCGTCCGCCCCTCGACGCAAGGCCGCCAGGACCCGGCTGACATAGGCGTCGCGGACCTGGTCGAAATCCGCCGGGCGTCCCACCCGCATCTGCATGTGCCGGAGCAATTCGCCGCACGGTTCGGCCAGGTGGCGGATGCCGCGCCCATCGTTGGCGGGAATGTCTCGGCTCCCCCCCGTGATCCGGCTGGCGAGGTTCCCCAGAATCTCCAGCGTCTCTCCCGTCATCCGGCTGAATGCCGCCCAGAACCGGCGTCCGGCCGCGCGCGGCAGCAGACCCTCGGAGGCCGCGCGCCCGAACACCGCGTGCCTCGAGTGCACGGCGCGCAGGAACTCGACATCGACCCGAGGGAGCGTCTCCCGCACTCCCGCCAGTCCTTCGATCAACGGCAGCCCCTCGGACGGATCGAGCCCCGGACCTTCGAGCGCCAATCGGCGCCACGCCCCTGCGAGCGTTCCCAGTTCGGGCCGCGTCAAACCTGCGGCGCCGGCGTTGGCGCACAAGTGCCAGCCCTCGAGCAGGCGCCCGAGCGCCGCGACGGTTCGCCCCGCCTGCTCCTCTTCGAGGGCCTTCCAGGCGGAATGGTTGACAAGCCGGGTGTGGCCGGCCAGGTCGCGGCCCACACGCCGTCGCTCCCACAGGTTCGTGTGCGTCGTTCCGGCGGCCAACGCGCCGCGGAAACAGGACTCGAGTGCCGCGTTGCCGCCGAAGAATGCGGCAAGCCCGGCGCGGTTGGTTTCCGTCACGTGGCCGGTCTGAGCCCAGTCAAAGAGCGTCCAGCCGTGGATGATGTCGCTTCTGCGGTTGACGACGGACGCCCGATTGCACGCGTCGACCCAGTACCAATAGTCGCTGCGCGTCAATTCGGCGGGCTGGGGCGCTCGAAGCGGCGTCCACGCCCCTTCCGGCACCGGTTCAGGCAGCGGAGTGAAGCCGAACCGCCAGCCGTAGAGGCAGACCGCGCCCGCCAGGAGAACACCCGCGCCAACAGCGCCCGCCGTCCGCCACGCCAACCGCCACACGCGGCGACGCCGCGACGGCATCGGGCCGCCCCCCCGATGGCCGGCGATCGCCTGGCGCTCCGTCTGCGCTATCTCTGTCCCGAGTCCCATCTGCCCAGTCAATACCACGCGCTTGCCCGCATCTCAATACCCCGGAGGAGGCGCCTCAAAGCGGACTTGTGTATTTGCCGCGTCTGCTCTAGAAGCGGGCCGTGTTCTCGCCTCACACTTGGTAATATGCGCTTTCCCCTTTCATCGCCTTGTTCCATTGCGGCCCTGATCGTCGTCGCATCCCTGGCATCTGCGGGCTGCAAGTCCACATCTCCCGGTCGCTCAACGGCTGCGGTCGTCCCTGCGGCCGCGGCGCCCGCCGGTTCGTCCAAGCCGGACGCCGCGCCCGCCGCGCCCGCCGCCAAAACGCCCGTTGCGCCCAAGGAACCGGCTTCGCACGTCACCGGGCGCGGCTCGATCAAACGCGTCGTCCAGTTCGACGCGGTGCTCGAAGCCGTCGAGATGCATCCCGTCTGCATCGAGCCGAAGGCGTGGGCGGACCTGACGGTGGTGGAGGCGGCGGCTCATGGAGCGCGCGTGAGGGCCGGCGATGCGCTTGTGCGACTCGACACCGACAAGCTGCGCGAGCAGATCGCCGACCTCGAACAGGACGCGCCGGCCGCGGCGATCGCCCTCGAGATGGCCCGCGCCGAACTCGCCAGCCTCAAGGAGGCAACGCCGCATCGGCTCGCCGCCGCCCGCCGCAGCCGCCGTGTGGTGGATGAGGACCAGGAGTACTTCGAGAAGGAAGGGCGGGAGCGGCGGATCAGGTCTGCCAAGTTCAACGTCCAGAGCGCCGAACAACGCCTCGCCAATGCAGAGGAGGAACTCAAGCAACTCCGACAGATGTACGAGGCCGACGACCTCACCGAACAGACGGAGGAGATCATCCTCAAACGCCAGGAGTTCGAGGTCGAGACAGCCGCCTTCAGCCTCGATCATCTCCGGGCCAGCAGCGAGCGCGAGATCGAGACCGCCATTCCGCGCGAGACCGAGAACCTCCAGTCCCAGAAGCGAGACCAGGGACTGGCGCTCGCACTCGCCGAGGAGACGCTTCCGAAAGCCCTCACGCGAAAAGAACTCGAGGTCGAGAAGCTGGCCCGCGATCAGAAGAAGGCCCAGAAGCGGCTCGACGATCTCAAGGCGGATTTGGCGGCCCTGGATGTCCGGGCGCCCGCGGACGGCGTCGTCATGTACGGGGCCTGCGAAGCCGGCAGATGGACCACCGGGCCGGTGGTGACCAAGAAGCTCGTTCGCGGCGGGAAGCTCGCCCCATACGAGATTTTCATGACCGTGGTCAACCCCGACCGCTTTCAACTCAAGGCCGTCGTGCCCGAGGCCGACCTGGGCAAGACCAGGATCGGCATGGCGGGCGAGGCCGCGCCTGTCGCCCTCCCGAATCGCAAATTGCCCGTGAAGATCGAGTCCGTGGACCGTGTCCCCCTCGTGACCGGCGGCTTCGGCGCGACCCTCAGCCTCACTCCCAGCGGCCCGCGGGATTTGCAGCCGGGCATGAACTGCAAGGTCACGCTCACCGACACGAGTTCAGCCAACGCCCTGGTCGCGCCCGTTCAGGCCGTGCTCGGCGAAGGGGACGAGAAACATGTCTTCGTCCGCGTTGCCGACGGCAAGGCCGAGAAACGCGCCGTCCGCACCGGCGAATCGGACGGCCAGAACATCGAGATCGTCGAAGGCCTTGCCGAGGGCGACACGATCCTGCTCTCGAAGCCCGAGTAGACGCCGATGCCGTGCTTCGCCTGAATCCCGACCAGGTCGCGTTCCATGAACTGTGCCCATCCTCGGTCGATTCGCCTGGGGGCCTTCGGGTTGCTGGTCTGTTTGGCCCTCTGCCGCCTCGCCCCGGCCCCCGCCCGCGCCGACACCAACGCGCCGCCCAGCGCCGCAGCCGTGGACCGCGCCGTGGACCGTGGTGTCCGGTTCCTGCTCAAGAGTCAGAACACGAACGGCTCGTGGGGATCGGCCCGCCGCACGAAAGACCTCAACATCTTCGCCCCCGTGCCGGGCGCGCATGAGGCGTTTCGGTCGGGCGTGACCGCGCTGGCCGTGCAGGCCCTGATCGAAACGGGCGCAGCGGACCGCGAACCGGCTGCGCGGGCGGCGCTCGAGCGCGGCGAGGCCTGGCTGCTCGACAACCTGCCCCGACTGCGCCGTGCCGATGCCGTGGCTCTGTACAATGTGTGGGGCCACGCCTACGGCATCCAGGCGCTGGCAGCCATGCACCGCCATGCATCCCCCGACTCCGAGCGCCGCCAACGCATCGCCGAAGTCATCCGCGGCCAGATCGATCTGCTGCGCCGCTACGAATCGGTCGACGGCGGCTGGGGCTATTACGACTTCCGGGTCGGGGCGCAACAGCCGGCCACCGATTCCACCAGCTTCGTGACAGCCGCCGTCCTGGTGGCGTTCCGGGAAGCCAAACAGATTGGAATCGAGATTCCGCAGAGGCTCGTCGATCGCGGTGTGGCGTCCATCAAACGCCAGCAGAAGCCCGACTTCAGCTACGCCTACTCGGAGGATTTGAAGTGGCGGCCCATGCGCGGCATCAATCGCCCGGCAGGCAGCCTGGGCCGCTCCCAGGCCTGCAACATCGCCCTCCGCCGGTGGGGCGAGACCAACATCACCGACACCGTCCTCGAGACGTGGCTCGATCGCTTCAACGACCGCATTGGCTGGCTCTCCATCGGACGCAAGCGTCCGATCCCCCACGAATCGTGGTTCCAGGTGGCCGGCTATTTCTATTACTACGGCCATTTCTATGCCGCCCTGTGCGCCGACGAACTCGAACCCGAACGCGCCCGGACACACCACGCGCGATTGGCGGCGATCCTGCTCCCGCTTCAGGAAAAGGACGGTTCCTGGTGGGACTACCCCTTCTACGATTACCACCAGCCGTATGGCACGGGCTTTGCCCTGATTGCCCTGGCCCGCAGCCGCGCCGCCATCCAATGACCGCTCCATCGGCCTCGCCCGGGCGCCGCGGGCCGGGACCCGGGCCGCGCGGCCTCGTCCTTGCGCTCCTGGTGGGAGCGCTCGCGCCCCGCGCCGCCAGCGCGCCCGGCATTGCGACTGCTCCCGATGAACCTCCCTCTTTTCGGAGGGCCGGGTTCCACGAGGCCCTCTCTGAGAAACAAGCTCGATCACCTTCCCAGTCCTCGATCAGGGACTCGCAGAGCTCGCCCCTCCGAGAGAGGTTCATGGCTGCTGCGCAGGCCGACAAGGAACCGGTTCCTCTCGCCGGCTCCGGCCTCGATGGCTCCGGCATTCACCGGATCGGACTCGTCACGCTCGATCGCGCGGCGCGCACGGTGCGGTTTCCAGCCGCCGTCAACCAACGCGCCGGCCTGATCGAGTACGCCGTCGTGACGACCGCCGGCAAAGTGCACGAGAGCATCTTCCGCACGGAGGCTGCGCCCCGCGACATCCACCTCGCCATGCTCCTGCTCGGCGTCAAGCCCGCAAACACGAACTTTCTGCACGACGACCCGCACAGCCCCCTGCCAGGAGAACGCATCGGCATCGAGGTCGGATGGCAGCGCGGACGCAAGGAGGTGCGCCGCCCGCTCGCCGACTTCGTCAAGATCGAGTCCCGCGCCCGTTCGAGCGGATCGCGCGGCTGGCTCTACAACGGATCGTTTCTGGTCAACGGCGACTTCGCCGCCCAGCGCGGCGGATCGATCGTCTCCCTGATCACCGACGCCTCCGCCCTGGTGAACAATCCCTGGCCCGATCGCAGCGACGACGAGGTCCACCAGGTCCGAGGCAAAGCCCTGCCCCGCGAGGACAGCCCGGTCGAGATCATCCTGCGCGTCCTCGGTCAATGACCGCGACGTCGGTCAGGATCACGGTGTGCTTGCGTGACTGCAGCACGCGCGCCAACGGCGTCCTTCCGCCGGAGGCCATCGAGGCCTCGAGCGCCGCCCTTTTCCCCGGCCCGGACGCCAGAACCCAGACGCGGCGCGCGGCGGCCAGGACGGCATAGCTGAGCGTCACCCGCTGCGGCGGCGGCTTCGGGCCGGTCACGGCCAGATACACCGCGCGGCTCTCGACCACCGCCGGGGGCGCGTCGGGAAAGAGCGACGCGACATGCCCGTCTTCACCCATGCCCAGCAGCACCAGATCGAACATGGGATCCCCGCGTTCGTTCACCGTCGTGGCGCGCAGGACTTCCGCCTGGGCCTGGGCCACCGCGAACTCGGTGTCCGCACTGACGGAAAACGGATGAATGCGCCGATCGGCGATCCGGAGCGGATCGAACAGATGCTCGCGGGCGAGCCGATAGTTGCTCTCCGGATCATCCAGCGGCACCCAGCGTTCGTCCGCGAAGAAGAACTCGACCTCGCGCCAGAGATCAGCCCGGCCTCTCGAGGCCGCAACCGCAGCCGCATAGAGCGGAGCCGCAATGCGCCCGCCGGACAGGGCCACCGAGAAGGCCTTGCCGTGGGTCGCGCCGGCGGTCACCTCGGCCGCCCATCTCCGACCGGCCGCGCCGGCCAGTGAGGCGGCGTCAGGAAAGGGCAGCAACTCGACGGTGTTCATCGCCTGAAAACCGGCGTCTCACATGATCGGGTAGGGATTGCGCCACACACGCCCCTCCGACGCCAGCAACTCGTCGGCCGCCACCGGCCCCCAGCTTCCGGCGGCGTAGAACTCGCGGGCGGTGAGCGGTTGCCCCGCCCATCCTTCCCGGATCGCGTCCACGATACCCCAGGCTGTCTCGACCTCGTCCCGTCGAATGAACAGCGTGGCGTCCCCGCCCAGCGCCTCGAGCAACAGCCGTTCGTAGGCCTCCGGCGTGTAGGCGCCAAAGGTGGCGTCGTACGAGAAGTGCATGCGCACCGGCCGCAGCGCCGTGCTCGCCCCCGGCACCTTCCCGTTGAACCGAAGCGAAATCCCCTCGTCGGGCTGGAGCCGCAGCGTGAGCGCGTTCGCATCGAGCGTCGGCCCGCACTGCGCCGCAAACAGAACGGTCGGCGTCCGCCGGAATTCCACGCGCACCTCGCTGGCGCCCAGCGGGAGACGCTTGCCGGTCCGCAGATAAAACGGCACACCCGACCAGCGCCAGTTGTCGATCGCCAGCTTGAGGGCCACGTATGTCTCCACGTTCGAGTCCGGCTTGACCTTCGATTCCTGACGGTAACCCGGGACCGGCTCGCTGCTGCTGTCGCCGCCGGGCCCGGCCAGGTACTGCCCCCGAACCACCTGCCGCGGCACGGACGCAGGCGCGATGGGCCGGATCGACTCGAGCAGCTTCACCTTCTCATCGCGAATCGCTTCGGCCGCGAGCGACACCGGCGGCTCCATCGCCACCAGCGCCAGCACTTGCAGCAGGTGATTCTGCACCATGTCACGCAACGCCCCAGCCTCCTCGTAATACCCGCCCCGCTCCCCCACGCCGTGCGTCTCGCTGACGGTGATCTGCACGTGATCCACGGATTGACGCGACCAGAGCTGCTCGAAAATCGCGTTCGAAAACCGAAACATCAGGATATTCTGCACCGTCTCCTTGCCCAGGTAATGATCGATGCGAAAAATGCTCTTCTCGTGCACCGAGCCCGTCAAACCCGCGTTGAGACCGCGCGCCGAGGCCAGGTCGTGGCCAAAAGGTTTCTCGACCACCACCCGCTGCCAAAACGACGGCTCCGGATCCCGCTGCAGCAGCCCAACCTCCCCCAGCCGCCCCACCACACCCCCGAATTGGCTCGGCGAAACCGCAAGATAAAACAGGAGATTGCGGCCCAGCCGCGGATCACCGAAGGCGCTGAGATGCTCGGCCAGCCTCTTGTAGGCCCCCAGATCGTCGACATCCCCCCGGCAATACGAAAGCCTCCGCCCAAACTTCTCCCATTCCGACGCATCGACCGGCTTGCTCCTGGAAAACTGCGCCATCGCCTCCCCCAGCTCCGCCCGCCACGAATCGTCCGTCTTCTCTCTTCGGGCGAAGCCAACCACACGAAACGGCTCCGGCAATTGCCTGTCCCGATGCAAATGGTAGAGCGCCGGGATCAGTTTGCGGGCCGTCAGATCGCCGCTCGCCCCGAAAATCACGACCGTGCATGGTGTCAACTCCCGACGCCCCGCATCCAGGCGGCAGATCATCAACTCGTCCAGTTGTCCAGGTTCGTGCATGGACCGCAGCATGGCCGAGCCCCGCTCCGCGCGCAATGGCGCGTTCGTGCCCCCCGATCGTCGCCTTAACCCGCATGCCTTCGACCCCGTCAGTGCCTCGGGCGGTCAGACCTCCCAGGATGACTGCCATGCGGGTTGGGGAATCGCCCAGACACCCATCCTGACCTCGGCGCTCGCCTTCGGGCTCTTCGCGCTGTTCGTGGGGGACCTGAGGCGAGGATTCGGGTGCGCGGGGCGTGCCGGCGACGCCGCGCGGCGGCGCCTGTCTGCGGACTCGCCCTTTGCGCGTGGAATATTTCTCAAGCTTTGTATTGCAAAGTAAGTGGAGCGGGCGTATCCCGATGGCGTCGCTGTCATCGCCATGAACGCTCGCAGTTGTCAGTCGATCTCGCGAATGCTCCAGCCGGGCCGTTGCCCGGGCCGCCTGCCGGCGCCGAGCAGGGAACGCGCCGCGCGGGCCCTCGCATCACGGATTGACCGAGTCGCTTTGCAGCACAGAGCGATCCAGCCCGATGCCAGCCCTTCCGGTCGCCCTGATCGCCCCGGACCGCCTCCGGCCATGCGTCCGGGGCGATCGGGGCGGGCAGGCGAAAGAGATTTCCGAGGCGCGCGTGAGCGCCTCGGAGCAGCCATGTCCCAACACAAGAAAGGCCCATCATGAACTCGCCCTCCCCGTCCCCCGCATTCTCCCAGAGGTCCTCCGATCCGACCGCCCGCAGCCGCATTCTTTTCAAGATGGCGGCGATCGGGTGTTTGATCCTGCTGGGGTTGGTGCCGCTGACGCTGATTCGCGGCGTTCTTTCCGAACGGCGCGCGCGGCACCGCGAAGCGATCGCCAACATCACATCGACCTGGGGCAATCCGCAGGTGATTGCGGGGCCGGTGCTGGTGGTGCCTTTCCAGAGGCACGTGAAGGCCTGGAAGGAACAGATCGTCGACGGTCGGGCGGAACGGCACGAGGTCACGGAGACCGTTGTCGCCCGCGCGCATTTCCTGCCGGTCGACCTCTCGGTCACCGGCGATCTGCGTCCGGACCGCCTGCATCGGGGCATCTACGAAGCGGTGGTGTACCGATCGGCCCTCGAGGTCAAGGGGCGCTTTGCGAAGCCGTCGTTTGCAGACTGGAAGGTGGCGGGAGAAGACATATTATGGGACGAGGCTGCGGTGGTGATTGGGATCACCGATCTGCGGGGCGCCAACGAGGCGTTGCGGGTGAAATGGGGGGAGGAGGCGCTGACCCTGGCCCCGGGCGGCAGGGTGGGGAGTCTCGGGCCGACGATCCGGGCGCGTGTGCCCGGGATGCCGTTCGATGCGCAGACGATCGCCTTCGAGTTCTCGCTTGATCTCAATGGCAGCGGGAGCCTGCGGTTTGCCCCGTTCGGGATGTCGAACCGCGTGCGGCTGACGTCGCCGTTTCCGGACCCGAGTTTCGACGGCGCCTTCTTGCCGGCGGAGCGCAAGGTCAGCGGGAGCGGGTTTCAGGCGGACTGGCTGGTGAGCTACTATGGGCGCGGCTATCCGCAGCAGTGGTCCGATCACGAGGGCGATCTGCTTTCGGGCGACGTGCTTTCCGGCTCTCTGTTTGGGGTGAGCGTGCTTCCCGTGGTGGACAGTTACCGCTACGTCGAACGCTCGATCAAGTACGGCATTCTGTTTCTGGCGCTGGTGTTCACGGCGTTCTTCCTGTTCGAAGTGCGCGCCCTTGTGCCGGTGCATCCTTTCCAATACACGCTGGTCGGGGCGGCCCTGTGCCTTTTCTACCTGGCGCTTCTCTCCCTGAGCGAGATCGTCCCTTTCACCTGGGCGTACGCGGCGGGGGCGGGGGCGGCGACGGCACTGATCGCGGCCTACAGCGCCTTCGTTCTGCGCGGGGCGCGGCGGGCCTGGCTGACGGCCCTGGGTTTGTCGGTCATCTACGGCTATCTTTTCATCATCCTGCGGCAACAGGAGTACTCGCTGCTATTCGGAACGGTGGCGCTGTTCCTCGCCCTCGGGGCGGTGATGTACGCCACCCGAAAGATCGACTGGTACGCCCGCGACCGGGAAGGGTGAGCCGGACGGGCCGAACACACCTCGAATCGGGTCGTGCTCGACTAATTGGCCGCAGTGGGCCATAGACAGCGCGTGCATTCGACCACGCTGCCCCGTCCGCTTCGCGGGATCATCCCGCCAATGATCACGCCTCTCGAGAATCGCGACGCGCTCGATGTCGCCGGTTTGGAACGGCTGATCGAGCATCTGTTGGGCGGCGGCGTGCACGGCCTCTTCATCCTCGGCACGACCGGCGAGGGCCCCAGCCTCGGATACCGCCTCCGGAGCGACTTGATCGGGCGGGTGTGCCGCCAGGTGGCCGGGCGGGCCCCCGTCCTGGTCGGGATCACCGACACGGCCTTCGTCGAGGCGGTGGGGATGGCGCGGGCGGCGGCCGAGCACGGAGCCAGCGCGGTGGTGCTGGCGCCGCCCTATTACATGCCGGAGGGCCAGCCGGAATTGCGGGAGTACGTGGATCATCTGCTGCCGGAACTGCCGTTGCCCCTTTACCTCTACAACATGCCGGCGCTGACCAAGGTCGCGCTCGATCTCGAGACGGTTCGGTGGGCGATGGACCAGCCGCGCATCCTGGGCATGAAAGACAGCTCGGGAGACCTGATCTATTTCAACCGCGCCCTGCGCATGCTGCCGGCCAGGCCGGACTGGACGTTGATGATCGGGCCGGAGGAGTTGCTCGGGCCCTCGGTGCTGATGGGCGGGCACGGCGGGGTGAGCGGCGGCGCGAACCTCTTCCCCAGGCTCTATGTGGCGCTGTACGAGGCGGCGCGCCGCGGCGATCTCGCCCGCGCACGCGACCTGCAAGAGCGCGTGCTCGAAGTGTCGAACCGCCTCTACCGCGTCGGCAAACACCCCTCGACCATCATCAAAGGGATCAAGTGCGCCGCGTCCTGCCTGGGACTGTGCAGCGATTTCATGGCCGAACCGTTCCATCGGTTCCGCGGGCCCGAGCGCCAGCGCATCGAGACGGCTGTGTCCGAGCTGGCCGGCGTGGTGGAAGTCGATTGACGGCGGACACCCTGTCCTGCGCCCTGAACCGGTGAGCGAATCCACACGCATTCGGGACGGCAGAGCGCGCCGAGTTGCGCGTGTGCAGGGGCCCCATCGCACAGTCGTCATCGTACATTGGTCTTGCGTCGGCGGCGCAACTCCTTAAGTTCTTGCGCCTGCGGGCCTTGTACCCCATTGGGCAACTCTGGATCATGTTCTATATAAGGTACTTTCTAAAAAACGTCGCTTTGGCCCTTGGGCTCCTGGCCAAGGGCGAATGGCGGCGGGTGGGG
>DAOOQY010000054.1:0-12076 GCA_035389025.1 Verrucomicrobiota bacterium | reverse complement strand
GGGACAGGTCATTCGCCTACTCACCCGTCCCGTCCGACTTTAGAGCAGCCCTGCTCCCGTTGATTCTTCTGTTGATTCTTCTTGCCATGCAGGGGAGCTGACCATAACAACGTCGTTGTTCTTTGAATGGGGATGATCGTCGAGGTCATCCTGCAACAACCCAAAGTCAGGGAACCCCGTGAGAATCGGGGACGGTTGCGCCACTGTGTCGGGCTACGAGCTCCCAGAGGCCACTGGATGCGCATCGGCGCGTTCGGGAAGGCGGGAGCAAGGCCGGAAGCCCTCAGTCAGGATATCGCTTGGGTTGTGCTCGTCGGACCCCGCCGTGCGGGATCAACTTCTTCGACCAAAAGAAGGATGAGGCCAGTGGCTCGAACGGTTTTCGAGCGGACGCGTGAATGCCTTCATTCTCCGTTGGGCGGAGGGTGAAGGCTTTTGCTTTGCCACCTTCCGCGCTGGTCTCGGTGGGTTACCGCCCGCCGACGCCGCGGTTCCAGGCCCCGGCGTCGGGCGGCCAAGAGAAAGGCATTGCAGTGTTTGGCACAAGTCAGCGCGTGGACAAGGTTGGACGTCACCTTCCGGGACCGGCAGTATGCCCTCCTCCGTCGTCAAGACAATCGCGGTTGCGGATGGCTCGAACGCCCCTGCACGGATTGATTCTGGCCGCCGGTTTCCTGGCCGCCCTCCCGGTTCCGCAGGCCGGACCGCCGCCGCTGCGCATCGAGACGGACTTCAGCACCAACCCGGCGGACGCCGGCTGGCGGGTCTTCGGGGATGGCTCGTTGTTTCACTGGGACGCCGAGGCCGGGTGCCTGGCTGTCACGTGGGACTCGGCCCGATCGAACAGCTATTACTACCTCCCCCTCGGCACATGGCTCACGCGGGAGGACGATTTCCGGATCGAGTTCACCTTCACCCTCGATGACATCGCCGCCGGGACGACGCCGGGCAAACCGTATGCATTCCAGCTTGCGCTGGGCCTGGTGAACCTGGCTCAGGCCACGGACCCGGCTTTCCGGCGCGGCACCGGCATGGATTCGCCCAATCTGGTGGAATGGAATTACTTCCCTGAATCAGGCTACGGAACGACCGTGGCGGCAGCCATCGTATCGGAAGGCAATGCCTGGGCAAACCCGAGTCACAACTCCTCCTGGGATAATCCCGCCTGCGAATTGCAGATCGGCGCCCCCTATCGTTTCGTGCTGGATTACCGCGCGTCCGCGCGGAGGATGGAATTCGAGATGGTGCTGGGCGATCAGAGGTTCTCCTTGAATCCGGTCACCATCCCGGAAACGTTTGGGGATTTCGCCGTCGATGGCCTTGCCATCAGCAGTTACAGCGATGCCGGCCAGGACCCGGGCTGGTCAGGCTCCGTTCTCGCACATGGCCGGATCGACGGAATTCTGCTCGAAATGCCGCCCCCGCCGGTCCGCTGCTTCCAGGGCCGTTGGATCGAGGGCGCGTGGTGCGCCGAATTCACCGGGTGGTTGGGATGGGAGTACACCCTCGAGGCTTCGTCCGATCTGCGCACCTGGTCCGCCATCGGCGGGCCCAGTGATGGAACCGGCCGACGCCAGGCTCTGACGGATCCGCACCCGGCGTCCGATCGCTCCTTCTACCGGATTCGTGCGAACACTCGGTAGACGAGCACCAGCATGAAATGCGGTCCATTTCAGAAGGCTTCGCGGGACCTGGCATCGGGGTTCACTCTCATCGAGTTGCTGGTGGTGCTGGGCATCGTTGGCATTCTGGCGGCGCTTTTGTTGCCAGCCATCTCCCGCAGTCGGGCGGCGGCCCAGCGCCTGGCCTGCGTCAACAACCTCCACCAACTCGGCCTGGCGGCTCAGATGTATTGGGACGACCACGACGGCTGCGCATTCCGCTATCGCGGTGTCGCGACCAACGGCGGCGATCTCTACTGGTTCGGCTGGCTGGCGCGGGGCGCTGAGGGCGCGCGCGACTTCGATCCGGCGACAGGCGCGCTCTTCCCGTACCTGGGCGGACGGGGCGTGGAAACGTGCCCGAGCCTGAACTACGCGCTGGGCGCCTTCAAGCTCAAGGCGTCCGGAGCGGCCTACGGATACGGGTACAACTTCCACCTCTCGGCCCCGGCCTCGCAGCCTCCGGTTCGGATTCCGCACCTGGCGCGTCCCTCGGAGATCGCGCTGCTGGCGGACGCCGCTCAGGTGAACACCTTTCAACTGCCGGCCTCGCCCGAGAATCCGATGCTCGAAGAGTTCTATTACATCAACGCCAGCGAACCGACGGTTCACTTCCGCCATGCGCGCCGCGCAAACGTCGTGTTCTGCGACGGCCATGTGGCGTCCGAGCCGCCCTTGGCCGGCTCGATCGACGCGCGGTTGCCAGCGCAAGTCATCGGACGATTGCGCCCGGGTATCCTGCTGTTGCCCTGACCTCTCACCCAAGCCTGCGCTTGACCTGCGCGGTGCGATGGCCGATGGTGTGCATCGCTGCGATGGGGGCGTACTGGTTTCGACCTGGAAGACGCGCCAGAGGCGGCATGCCGAGGACGATCCGTTGGCCTCGTTAATCATCGGGTCAAAACAAAACAGCCAATACTGAATTGGCCCTCGCGGCCTAAGTCCGCGACGTTCGCCGCTTGACACCTGCTAGGGTGGACGAACGCAACAGCAGGGTAGGTTGGCCGTGGCGCCGGCTGCGCGGCTGACCGAAACTTTTGCAGCGGGCTGGGTGGGCGGGTCGCGCCGGAGCGTAACCGTTCGCCGAGACTTTACCTCCGGCTAAGCATGTAGTCGCGGCTGGGGTTTCTGTCAGGGACGCGGGTTCAACTCCCGCCGCCTCCACCAGTGTCTCCGGGGTGAATCCGTGCGGAGTGCCGCGTTTGGAACAGAGCGCCGTTATAGCACTCGGGCTCAGTCCAGCGCTTGCAGCACGAGATCGAGATGCTCCGCGGGCTGCACTTTGCGAAGCACGGCTCTCACTTTCCCGTCCGGGCCGATGATGACAGTGCTGCGCTCGGTGCCCATGTATTTCTTCCCATACATGGACTTCTCCACCCATACGCCATAGGCCTGCACCATCTCTTTCGCTTCATCGCTGATGAGCGGGAAGGGCAGGCAGTGCTTCTTGATGAACTTGGCGTGGCTCGTCGGCGGGTCCACACTGACGCCGAACACCGCGGCTTTCTTCTGGATGCGGCTCCACCCGTCGCGCAGGGCGCAGGCTTGTGCGGTGCAGCCGGGCGTGTCGTCCTTCGGGTAGAAGTAGAGGACAACCGTCTGCCCTCTGAGATTCGCGAGGGAGACAGTGGCGCCTTCCTCATAGCTGCCTCCGACAACGGGGGCCTTGAATGCAGGGGCTTTCTTGCCGGTGATTTCTGTCGTGTCGTTCATGGCCGGTGTGGTGTCAGTGACATCCCGTGTGACCCCATTGCCTTGGTCACTTTGCATACCAGTCGCGCAGGCGCACTTCGATGCCACGATCAGCCCCGACCAGGGCCTTGAATCGTTCGAGATCGCTGCCGCGCGAGTGGTACGGGTAGACAATCCCGGGTTTGAACGCCCGCACGGCCTCGGCCGCTTTCTCGACGTCCATGGTGTAGGGCAGGTTCATGCAGACAAAGGCGACGTCGATGTTCTCGAGGGCGCGCATTTCGGGGATGTCTTCCGTGTCGCCGCTGAGATACACGCGTTGCCCGCCGAGGTTCAGGACGTAACCGTTGTCCCGGCCCTTGGGATGGTACTTGAGACGATCGGCGGTCAGGTTGTGGGCCGGCACGGCTCTGCACTCGAGACCGCGCAGAGCCGTTTCCTCGCCATTGGCCAGGACCTTCGTCCGGCGGCGCAGATTCGCCGGCAGCTTCTCGGCCACCGTGGGCGGGGCGATCAGATCGAAGCGCTCACCGGCCACGCCTTGCAGCGTGGCGAGGTCCAGGTGATCCCCATGCATGTGCGTGATCAGCACGAGGGTCGGAGGCGGGAAACTGGCATAGCGTGCGGCCCCTCCAACCGGGTCGACATAGATGACCTCGCTCTTCCAACCAAGAAGCAGCGACGCGTGATCGACCGGATGCACGATGAGGTCGCCCCCGAGCCCGGGAATGCGGTCGCCAGTTAAAGCCTTTTCTCCGGCAGCAAGGCCGGGAGGCACGATGCAGAACACGGGGATCAGGGCGATCCACGCCCATGCGATCCGGGATGTCTCGCCTGGAAGCAGGAGGTTTTTCATGCATGAATAGATGCCCCACACGGATCGGGAGGACAAGTGGAAATCCCGCGTTGAGCCCGGATGTGCGACTGCGCGAAGTCTTGGCTTCTCGGCAATTCCGGAGTACACACACGCGCATGAACATCCAACCGCTGTGCCGGTCAAGAGTGCGGGCCAAGGCTGCCGGACCGCGCCTGAGTCGGGGCGTCGGGCCCTGCTGGCGGCCCAAGGCGCATTGGGCGTGGGGGGCCGCCGGGCTGGCCGTCCTGGGCTTCCTGACTCATGAGGCGATGGCCGCGTTCGACCTCCACGTGTCCACCAACGGCAACGACTCGTGGTCAGGCGAACTGGCGGTCCCGAGTGAGGACCGATCCGACGGGCCGTTCGCCACCTTGCACCGGGCCAGGGATCAAATCCGCCGCATCAAGTCAGCGGCGGGGCTGCCCCAGGGAGGCGTTGTCGTCACCGTCCATGGCGGCACGCATGAACTGGCGAGTCCGCTCGAACTGGGCAGCGAGGATTCGGGAGCGGCAGACGCGCTCGTCGTGTATCGCGCGGCGGCGGGGGAGGAAGTGCGGCTCACGGGCGGCAGGCGCGTGACCGGGTTCAAGCCCGTGACCGAGCCGGCCGTGCGGGAGCGTCTGGACGAACCGGCGCGCGACACCGTGCGCCAGGCCGACCTGGGCGCCTTGGGTCTGACCGATTACGGCGCGCCGGACGGGGGCGGTCTCGAGTTGTTTTTTAACGACAAACCGATGCCTTTGGCCCGCTGGCCCAATGCCGGCTTTGTGAAGATCAGCGATATTCTGGGGAAGACGCCGGTGGACGTGCGAGGCACCAAGGGTTGCGTCGAGGGTTTGTTCGCGATCGAGAGTGATCGTCTCGGGCGATGGTCGGCGGAGAAGGATGTCTGGGTGCACGGCTACTGGTTCTGGGACTGGTCGGACCAGCGCCAGCGCGTGAAGTCGATGGACATCGCGAAGCGCACAATCGCAATCGAGCCGCCGTATCACAACTACGGCTACCGGAAAGGTCAGTGGTTTTACGCGTACAACCTGCTTTCGGAGATCGACCGACCGGGCGAGTGGTATCTCGATCGCGAGGCGGGCATCCTGTACCTTTGGCCGCCCGAACCGATCGAGCAAGGCCGGGTCGTGGTCTCGGTTCTGCCCACCTTGATCGAGATGAAGGACGTGGCGCACACGACCTTTCACGGGTTCGTCTTCGAGGCGGCCCGGGGCACTGCCGTGACGATCACCGGCGGGAAGTCCAATCGCATCGAGCGCTGCATCCTGCGCAATGTCGGCAGCGCGGCGGCGAGTGTGTCGGGCGGCGCCGGCCACGGCGTCGTGTCATGCGAAATCTATCAATGCGGCGCGGGGGGACTCTCGCTCAGCGGCGGCGACCGGATCACGCTGACGCCCGCCGGCCACCACGCGGAGAATAATCACATCCACGATTACGGGCGGTGGCGCCCGATGTACTCGGCGGGGATCGCGCTGAACGGCGTGGGCAATCGGGCCGCGCACAATCTCATTCACCACGCGCCGCACCAGGCGATCTCCTTCGGCGGCAACGATCACCTGATCGAGTTCAACGAAATCCACAACGTCTGTTTCGAGTCCAACGACGCCGGGGCGATCTACTCCGGACGCGATTGGACCATGCGCGGCACAGTCATCCGACACAATTATCTGCATGACATCACCGGGTTCGAGGGGCGGGGGTGCGTCGGGGTGTATCTGGACGACATGTATTGCGGCACCGAGATCGTCGGGAATCTGTTCTGGCGGGTGACGAGCGCGGCGTTCATCGGCGGCGGACGCGATTGCCGCATCGAGAACAACATCTTTGTGGACTGCGCGCCGGCGGTCCACGTTGACGCCCGGGCCATGGGCTGGGCCAAGTACCACGCCGACGAGTGGGTGAAGGAGGGGCGGGAGAAGGGGACTCTGTCGGGCATTCACTACAGCAAGGCGCCTTACAGCGAGCGGTATCCGACACTGCCCGCGATTCTCGATGACGACCCGTGGGCTCCGCGGGGCAACGTGATCGCGCGCAACATCTGTGTCGGGGGGCGTTGGGACAACATCGAGTCCAAGGCCCGGCCGCTGATCACGTTCGAGGACAATCTGCTCGATGCCGATCCGCTGTTCGTCGATGCAGCCCGCGGCAACTTCGAATTGAAGCCGGAGTCGCCAGCCTGGAAACTCGGTTTCCGACGCATCCCGTTCGAGAAGATCGGACCCGATCGCTAACCCGCGCCGTCCTCACCGGGCCGCGGTTGGTCAACGCCACACGCTGGGCGCTCGTCAAGCCGGCTGCAAGCCGGCGCTCCGGGGCGCTCCGCGACCTGGCCGCCAGGCCGCGCGCGCGTTCCCTCACGCGCCCAGGAGGGCCACGGTGCGCTGGTAGATTTCCTCGGGCGTGCCGGTGGCAGCGACCGATTTGAGCAGGCCGCGTTGGCGATAATAATCCGCGAGCGGAGCGGTGCTTCGTTCGTAGGTCTCCATGCGGACGCGCACCGCCTCGGGACGGTCGTCTTCGCGTTGAACGAGGGCGCCGCCGCAATGGTCGCACACGCCGTCCGCCTTGGGGGGCCGAGTCTGGACGTGGAACACCGCCTTGCACTGGCCACAGGTCCGGCGCCCGCTCAGGCGTGCGACGATGGTATCGATTGGCAGATCGTAGCTGAGCACCGCATCCAGCCTGAGGCCCTCCCGCTTCAGAAGCTGATCGAGCGCCTCGGCCTGCGCCACGGTCCGAGGATACCCATCGAGAAGAAAACCGCCCGGGTCACGCAGACAACTCGCCCGCTCGCGCACCATCTCGATCACCGTCTCGTCGGATACCAGTTCCCCCCGCCGCATCGCATCGAGCGCCGCGTTGAGCGCCGGACTGCGTTCCGCTGCGTCCAGCGACTTCGCCGCGCGAAACACATCGCCGGTCGACAGATGACTCGGTCCGAGACGTTCGGACAGCAACTCGGCCTGGGTGCCCTTTCCGACCCCCGGCGCCCCCAGCAGAATCAGGCGGCAGGGTCGCGCCCCTGGACGCGGAGTCGCCGGAAATTGCGCTGTTCCGCCCTTGAGCCATGCAGTTCGATCGGGTTTGACATTCATATGTTTCTCCATGAGCGCGACTGTCCGCACCCGGACGCATTCGATTCGCCGGAACAGCGGGCGGCAACACCGGGATTGCCCATCGCTCCACCTTTTTTGGCCTGGCCCGCATAGCCCCGCATTTCTCACCAATGGAAAGGTGTAGCGGAAATCCGGGCTGTGGCGAAACCGCGTCCAGAGCGGGGAGAGCAAGGACTCGGTGCGTCGGGACAGCGCTCGCCCAGCAGGGCAGGCATTGAGCATGATCGGGTCGGGTGCCATCACCGGGCGAGAGAATGCCGACAACTGTCAGATGCACCGCACGGAGTTGCGCCCCTCGATGCGGGCTGGCGGACCGGCGCGCGCCATGCTAAGTCTCGTCCGATGAAACTCGCGCGCCTTCTCGAAACCGGCTGTGGCCTGGCAATTCTCATGGTGCTGTCGGGCCAAGGAGAGCCGCCGGCTGTGTCGGACCTTTACCGGTTGGACCGTTTGCCGGTCTTGCGTGACCACGCCAGGGTCGGCGCGGTGACGAGTTACGATCGGAGCGGGGGCAACGACGACGGGTTCTCCGGCAAGCACTCGTTCGTGCGCAAAGATGCGGAGGGACTGGTGCTGGCGGACCTTCAAGGGCCGGGGGTGATCACCCGAATCTGGACCCCGACGCCGACGGACGACACGCTCGAGTTTCTTTTCGATGGCGAGCCGCAGGCGCGCTTGCAGGTCGGGTTCCGCGATCTGTTTCTCGGCCATCACCCCGGTTTTCCGCAACCGCTGGTCGGTTTTGGCGCCGGCGGCTACTACTGCTATGTCCCCATCCCGTTCGCCAAGTCGTGCGTGGTCCGCCTGCGGGCGCCCAAGGCGCAATTCTACCAGATCAACTACGTCCAGTGCGCACCCGATGCCTCCGTGACATCATTCGGCCCGATGAAGGCCGGCACCCAACAGCCGGACCTCGAGAAGGCGGTCGAACTGTGGCGCAGCGCCGGACAGGACATCGCCCGATTCTCGGCGCCGCCCGGGGCGCGGCTTGAGACCACGCGCCGCTCTTTTGTGCTGAGTCCCAACGCGTCTGAAGCCGCCTATCGGACGACCGAGGCGGGCGGGCGCATTGTCGGATTGCGGGTTGGTCCGGCGTCGGCGATTGCAGGCAAAGCTCGCGATCTGTTGTTGAGGATTGTCTTCGACGGGACCGAGCCATGCGTCGAGGTTCCGCTTGGGGACTTCTTCGGATACGCCTGGGGGCAACCGGCCACGCACGGCCTGCTTGTGGGGACGATGGGGGAGACGAATTACTGCTATTACCCGATGCCGTTCGAGGGGCAGGCGGCGGTCGAGATCGTCTCTCAAAGGACGGCGCCGGTCGGGCTCTGGACCGAAGTCGTCCACACCCCGATCGCGCGCACCGCCATCGAGGGGACGTTTCACGCCTTGTGGCGGCGCGAGAACCCGACGAAAGCCGGGCAGCCCTACACGTTTCTTGACACCAAGGGACGCGGTCACCTGGTGGGAGTCGTGCTGCAATCCCAGGGGTTCGAGTCGGGGAAGACCCTGTTCTTCGAGGGAGACGATCAGACGACGATGGACGGGACCCTGGCCGTGCACGGGACCGGTTCGGAGGATTTCTTCAATGGGGGCTGGTACGACGTGCCGGATCGCTGGGAGAAACGCATCTCCTTTCCGTTGAGCGGTTGTCTCGGCTACCAGAAACACCTGGGCCGCACCGGCGCCTATCGGTTCTTCCTCGCGGACGCCTATCCGTACCGCCAAAGCCTGCTTCAGACCATCGAGCACGGAGGTGAGAACAACAGCATCATCACCGATTACTGCAGTGTCGCCTGGTTCTACTCGGAGGGGCGTCCGACCGCGAGTCTCGCCGCGCCACCCCTCGGGCAACGGGCGGTGAGCGATCCCCAGGAGATCGTCTTCCCGATGTGGTGGCAGACGCCGATCTACGCATGGTCATTCGACCGGGCAAGCCTGACCCGCAAGAAGGCGCAGATCGGCGGCGAGGAGGTTCGCTATCTCGAGCTGGCGGCCGAGGGCCAGGACTGGTTCGGCCCGCATTTCATCTCGCCGACGGTCGATGTTCCCGCGGCGGGCGTTTACGCGGTCTTCATCGAGGCCGTCAAGGGACCCGCGCAAGGCATGGTCCAGTTGTTCCAGAACGAAAACCCGGTCGGCGAACCGGCGGACCTGCACGCCGAGGAACCGGCGAAGAGTGGACGCCTTCTCCTGGGGCGCCTGGTGCTGGCGGAAGGGCGGAATGACCTGATGCTCAAACTGCCAGCCAAGAACGAGCGCTCTTCGGGGCTCGGACTGGACCTGGTCCAGATCGTTTGCGTGCGCGAGCGGTGAATCGGTCCGAAGGGCGAGGACAGGCCCGTTGAGCGGGACGATCATGATTGCCCGCGTCACACTCGAAATCGCGCTGCGCAAGGAATTCGACTACCTGATTCCTCCCGAGTTGGCAGGGCAAGTCGAGGTCGGCAGCCGGGTCAAGGTCCCGTTCGGGGCGCGCCAGGTCTTCGGATGCGTCACGGCTCTGGTCGAAGCCTCGCCGTACGCGAAGCTGCGTCCTTTGTTGCGGGTGGTGGGCCGCCAGAGCCTCATGACTCCGCGGGTGCTCGAGTTGGCGCGCTGGATTGCGGGCTATTACTGCTGCCCGGTCGAAATCGCCATCAAAAGCGTCCTGCCTGAGGCGGTCCGGCGCGAGGAAGAGGGCTGGCGCGAACGCTTGTTCGTACGCGCATTGCCGGTGAGCGGTCCGCTGCCCAAGTTGAGCAAACGCCAGGCTGAGATTCACCGCATCATCGAAGAGCGCAAGGAGTTGCCGCTGCAGGAATTGCTGCGCGTGACCGGCACGACAGCGGAGACGGTGCGGCGCCTCGAAGACCAGGGCCTGGTCACCGTGGCCGCGCAGGTTTCCGAACGCGATCCCTACGCACACGAGGTGATTCTGCCCACATCGCCTCTGGTCTTGAATCCCGAGCAGCGGCGGGCTCTCGAGGCGATTACGCGAGCGCTCGACACTCCGCGCAATGGCGCCCGACATGCGCCCTTTCTGCTTCACGGCGTGACCGGCAGCGGCAAGACCGAGGTGTACCTGCAAGGCATCGCACACGCCCTCGCTCTCGGGCTTGGGGCGATTGTGCTCGTGCCGGAAATCTCGCTCACACCCCAGACCGTCGAGCGATTCAAGGCGCGGTTCTGTTCCGGACGCCTGCAAACGCTTGTGGCCGTGCTGCACAGCCACCTCTCGGTCGGTGAACGCCACGACGAATGGCACAAAATCCGCCAGGGCCGGGCCCGGATCGTCATTGGAGCGAGGTCGGCCATCTTTGCCCCGGTCGAGCCGCTGGGGCTGATCATCGTCGACGAGGAACACGAGCATTCGTACAAGCAGGAGGAGGCCCCGCGCTACCATGCGCGCGATGTGGCCGTGGTTCGCGCCCAGCGGGAAGGGGCGGTCGTGGTTCTCGGGTCGGCCACGCCGTCGCTCGAGAGCTACTACAACGCACGCCGCGGCAAGTATGCGCTCCTCGAATTGCCCAACCGCGTCGACGACCAGAAGCTCCCTGTGGTCCGCGTGGTCGACCTGTGCCGGGAGTACCGCGGCGACAAGGGGATTCCGATCCTCTCGAACTTGCTGCGGGAGGCCGTGACACGCCGGCTCGAGCGTAAGGAACAGGTCATCCTGTTCCTCAACCGCCGCGGCTACGCCACATCACTGCAGTGCCCGCGCTGCGGCTACGTTGCGAATTGCCCGAACTGCAGTGTCGCCCTGACCTACCACCGATCCCGGCAACAACTCCTTTGCCACATCTGCGGCCACCAGAAACCGGCGCCGACGGCATGTCCGGAAGCGTCGTGCCGCAACCCGGCGATCCGCTATGCCGGCCTGGGCACGCAACGGGTCGAGGAGACTCTGAGGCGGGTGTTTCCGCACGCGCAGATTCAGAGGATGGACTCGGATGTTCTCAAGCGGAAGGAGGACTACCGCCGCATCCTCGGGGATTTCCGGACGGGCAAGATCGATATTCTCCTGGGCACCCAAATGATCGCCAAGGGGCTCCATTTCCCCAACGTCACCCTGGTCGGGATCATCCATGCCGACCTGACGCTTCACGTGCCGGATTTCCGGTCGGCGGAACGGACGTTTCAGTTGTTGACCCAAGTGTCCGGACGCGCCGGGCGCGGGGATGTCGAGGGCGAGGTGATCGTGCAGTCCTTCACCCCGTATCATCCCGCAATCCAGTACGCGAAGCGGCACGACTTCATCAACTTCTACGAGCAGGAAATCGAGTTCCGGACGCAGTTGAAATACCCGCCCATCAGCCGCATCGCCTTGCTCACGCTCAAGGGCCGCAACGAAGACAAGGTCAAGTTCACCGCCGCCCATGTGAAACGGGAACTCGATGCGGCCCTCGCCGGGTTCAAGGACGCCGTGCTGGCCGGGCCGGCGCCGGCGCCGCTCTTGCGCGCGGAGACACTGTACCGGCATCAGATCATGCTGCGCACCCGGCAACTCGCCAAAGCGAGCGCGCTGTTGGCGGAGATCATCGACCGCTTAAGCCTGCCGGAAGAGGTGACGCTGACAGTCGACATCGATCCGGTGAACCTCACGTGACCTTGACCTCTGTGACTGAGGAGCAATCCCGCGGCCGCGCATACGCGTCAACCTTAGGGCGGCTGAGATGGCGACCTTGCACGGAAGCTGCCCGGGCACAATCGTGTGCGGTGGCGCGAAGTCCCGCGGCCGCGGGAGAGTGCGTGTGCTTCAGCAC
>DAOOQY010000053.1:0-12303 GCA_035389025.1 Verrucomicrobiota bacterium | reverse complement strand
TAGACGAGGCGGCCTCCCGGTTTCAATCGGGCTGCCGCGCGGTCGAGCAGATCGATTTGCTCCGCCTTCAAGCGCGGGAGCGCCTCGGGCCGGATTCGCCAGCGCAGGTCGATGCGTCGTCGCATGACGCCGGTGTTCGAGCAGGGGGCATCGACCAGGATGCGGTCGAAATCGACGGGCAGCGGATCGGCAGTCAGGCAGGTCTGGACGCATGTGATGCCCAGCCGCTTGCAGTTGTCGTGCAGGAGCCCGAGCCGAGCGGCGGAGGCGTCCTGGGCTACGATGCGGCCCTGATTTGCCATGCGCTGGGCCATGTAGGTGGTCTTGCCTCCGGGCGCCGCGCAGGCGTCCAGAACGACATCGCCGGGCTGGGGATCGAGGGCATGGACGGCCAGGAGGGTGCTCGGGTCCTGGAGATAGAACCAACCGTCCTGGAATGTGCCCAGCCTGGTGATGGGCGGATGGGTCTTAAGCTGGAAGACCAGGCTCTCGGGAATCCAATCCCAGCGTCCGAAATCGTACTCGACATCCTCCTGTCGCCAACGATCCAGGAGGCGGCCCGGATCGGTCTTGAGAGCATTCGCGCGCGCAAACGTGTGGGCTGGGGCGTTGTTCCAGGCCAGCAGCGCAACCGTCGGTTCGAGGCCCCACCGTGCCTGCCAGCGGTCGATGAGCCAGGCGGGATGGGACCATCCGACCGCGGGTTGGGCTCGTTTCAGCACCTCGAGTTGGAGCCGTGTCGACTCCCTCTCGCGGGCGTAGCCGCGGAGGAGGGCGTTGACGAAGCCGGTTTGGGCGCCGAGGCCGTGTTGGCGGGCGAGGTTGACGGTTTCATTGACCGTGGCGTGGTCGGGGATGCGGTCGAGCCAGAAGGTCTGGTAGAGGCCGAGGCGGAGGAGCACCCGGAGATCAGGCCTTTGTTTGCGTCCCCGGGTCTTCCGATCGATGAGCCAGTCGAGGGCCGCCTGCCAGCGGACGACGCCGCAGACCAACTCATGGACGAGCGCGCGGTCGCGCGGGTGGAGAGAGGTGCGTTCGAGGGCGTTGTGGAGCAGGTCCTCGACCCACGCGGGGCCGGTGGCATGCTGCCACAGGATGCGGCAGGCAATTTCTCTTGGTTTTTGGGCTGTCACTTCGCAATAATGTACATCGCTTGCGAGTGTAAGCGAGAGATGGCCTCATATGAGAGAAGAATTTGAAAAGCTCGTGGCGGCGGGAAAGATTGGACGCCAGCATGTGGAGACGCTGGTGACCCTCGCCGCCTCTGGATTCTGCGTGCATCGCAGTTGGGGGTTCGGCCAGATCAAGCAGATCGACACGGTGTTTGGCCGGTTCAACATCGATTTCCAGGCCAAACCCGACCATTCGATGGATTTGGCGTTTGCCGCCGAGTCGCTCAAGGCCATCCCTCCAGACCACATCCTTGCCCGGAAGGCGACGGACATTGCCGGACTGCGCCACATGGCAGCGCTGCATCACCTGGACCTGATCCGGCTCGTGTTGCAGAGCTATGGGGGACGGGCGACGGCGGACCAAATCCAGCGGGTGCTGACGCCGGATGTGATCACGTCGGACTGGAAGAAGTGGTGGGAGGCTGCGAAACGCGAAATGAAGAAGAGCGGCCATTTTCAAATCCCGCTCAAGAAGAACGAGCCGATCGTGTATCAGGTCCAGGAGGTTTCACTGAACCACCGGTTGATGGGTGAGTTCAAGGCTGCCAAGGGATTGAAGGCCCGACTGGCCGTGGCTTCGGAACTCCTGCACAACCTGGACGATCTGACGGATCGCGAGACGACCATCGGGGACGCCCTTGCCGCGCTCAACGCCGAAATCCAGTCCCATCAGCGGACCATGCCGGCCCTTGCGCTGGAGGCGGTTTTCATGCGCGACGACCTGCGTGCGGCTGCCGGCCTGGCGCGCGGGGAGGGCGAGTTGAGCGACCAGGACCTGTGGGCCCAGATCGAGCATCCCGGGCGCGTGCTCGAGCAGGTTGCGTCGGCCAGGCACAAGCGTGCGCTGCAGTCCTTTCGCGAGGCTCACCCGGCCCTGTGGGCGGACCATGTGTTGGGTTTCATGAACTCCGTTGGGGCGAAGCTCTGCACCGAATGCGGCAGGTTGTTGATCGAGCACGATCGCCTGGACGCGCTCAAGAGCGCCCTGGCCCGCATGATCAGCCAGCATACCGCAAGCAGCGAACTCCTTCTCTGGCTTGCAAAAGAACGGTCCGACGCCTTTGCGGACGTTCTGGGTCCGGAGGTGTTCCGCGCCATGCTCAGCGCCATCGAGCGCGACCAGTTCAACGAGAAGAAATCCAACCGGTTGCGGGACTACATTCTGGATGACCAGGACCTGCTGGTCGAGTTGATCGAGAGCGCCGACATCGAACTCATCAAGGACCTCACGCGGACGCTGCAACTTTCGCCCAGCTTCGACGACATGGACAAGCGGTCGTTGCTGGCCCGCATCGTCAAGCATTCGCCGGTTGTCCAATCGATGATCACCGCCGACCACAGCAGGCAGGACACCTCGCTGGTGGTTTCGTGGGAGAGCCTGGAACGGCGCAAGCAGGAGTACGACGAGTTGGTCCAGAAGAAAATCCCCGCCAATTCGCGCGACATCGCCATCGCCCGAAGCTACGGCGACCTCAGCGAAAACCACGAGTACAAGGCCGCCAAGGAACTCCACCGCCTCCTCATGCGCCGCAAAGCCGAACTCGAAAGCCAGCTTGTCCGGGCCCGCGGCACCGACTTCGCCAACCCGCGCACCGATGTCGTCAGCATCGGAACCCGCGTCGAGGTCACCGAGGCCGGCACCGGACGCCGGGAGGCGTTTCTCATTCTGGGCGCGTGGGATTTCGATGCCGCCAAGCACATCATTTCGTACCTGAGTCCGATTGCCCAGTCGATGCTGAACCGGAAAGTCGGCGACGAGATCGAGTTCGAACTCGACGGTCATAAGAGCCGCTACCGCATCGAGTCGCTGACCCTCCCCGAGGCGCCCGCCGCGGAGCCCGCGGAGGCTCCAGGCGCCGACGACGCCGCCCCCGCCGCGGAGCCCGGCCAGCCCGCGCCCGAACCTGCCGGCGAAGCGACGGACCCGGCTTTGGCGGCTCAGTCAGGCCACAGCGCGGAGTGATGGCTCCGCCAAGCCTTATGAAATACTCGGGCTGGGCCCTGTGCATGTGGCGATCGAGTCCGGTCCGGCGCTCCCGCTCCTCGCGTCTTTCACTGCTGACGCTTGTCTTGTCCTGCCTGCTGGTCCTGCCCTGGCTTGCGTCCGCATCTCTGGGTGCGGCGGATTTCTCGTCCGCAGCCCGCGCTTACAGGCGGCAGTTGGGCGAGAAGGTGATGCCCTACTGGTATGACACGGCGGTCGATTGGCAGCGCGGCGGCTATGTGTTGTCGGATGATGCGGCCAAGCCCGCGTCGCCCGCGCGGGAGAAGCAGATTGTGACCCAGGCCCGCATGGTTTGGGGATTCGCCCACGCCCATCGAAAGGGCTATCGGAGCGACACGCGGGATTATCTGAAGGCGGCCGGGCACGGTTACCGTTTCCTGCTCGATCGTTTTCTCGATCGTGAGCATGGCGGCTACTATTGGAAGACCGATCTGGATGGGACGCCGGTCAATGACAGGAAGTACCTGTACGGCGAATCATTTGTGATCTACGCCCTGGTGGAATATGCCCGCGCGAGCGGCGATCCCGGCCCGCTGCGACACGCCCTCGATCTGTTTCGGACCATCCAGCGGCATTGCCACGATGCGGCTCATGGCGGCTGGGGCGAGCATTACGAGCGGGACTGGCGCTTCATTGCCCGACAGGACGATCGCATCGAAGTCGAGGTCGCCGGGCTCAAGAGCGCCAATGCGCATCTGCACTGGATGGAAGCGCTGGCCGAGCTTTGCGAGGCGACGCGCGACGATGATGTGCGGCGGGCCCTTGCCGAGGCGTTGCGGCTCAACGCGACGCACTTCTATCCGCCCGAGGCGGGGAAGGCCTGTTTTCATCGGAATCCGGACTGGTCGTTCGTGACGGAGCCGCGGAGCGCGGGGCTTTCGTACGGCCACAACGTCGAGTTCGCGTGGCTGATGATTCGCGCCGAGGGGGTGCTCGATCTCGAGCGCTCGTGGCCGCATTTTGCCGCCATCCTCGAACACGCTCTCGAACACGGCTACGATCACGTCCGCGGCGGGCTCTACAACCGCGGCGTCGGCGACCGACCCGCCCACGACACCGACAAGGTGTGGTGGAGCCAGTCTGAGATGATGGCGGCCCTGACCGACGGCTTGCGGCATGCGCCCAATCCCGACTACGCGGCTGCTCTGGAGCGGCTGGTGGGATTTCTCGACACCTATCAGATTCGGCCCGAAGACGGGATTTGGCTCGACACCGTGAGCGCCGAGGGCAAGCCCAAGAGCACGGCCAAGGCCCACAATTGGAAGGCGAACTACCACGATGTCCGCGCCCTCGTGAAGTTCATCGAGGCGTTTGAACGGCCTGCGCCGTGATTCGGCGATGAGTCGGCGATGAGCGCCGCCTTACGAAGGACCGGGTTCGAGACTGGAGGCTGCGACGGCGGATGTTGCGCGCGCGGCCTCGCTGCGGGGATACACGGCGTATGATCAGGATCGCTCTGAGCGGGGTCTCGATGGCTTGGCTCTTGATCTCGGTGTCAGCCCAGAGCCTCTACGACGGCGCGCTGCGCACTCTGCCTGCCGAACAAGACTGGGCGTTCCTCGCTTTCCCAGGCGGATCGGTCCAGACGCTCGGCGACGACGCGGTCTGTCTTGACACCTGGAGCAGCGCGCTCGAGCAGGCGGGGTACGGGCGCACGACGCCCGTCGCACTGGACCGGAGCGCCGGTGTGACGGTGCTGTTCGCCGCGCGGGTCGACCAGGAATCGCACGCCGGTCCCGACCGCGCCGGATTCTCGGTGATCGTGCTGGGGCACGACCAGCGCGGGATCGAGTTGGGTTTCTGGACCAACGCGGTCTTTGCCCAGTCCGATCTGCCGCTCTTCACCCACGCGGAGGACGCTGTGTTCGACACCCGAACAGCCATCGTCGACTACGCGCTGACCCTCCGGCGCGATCGCTATCAACTCCGGGCCAACGGCACGCCGATTCTCGAAGGGGCCGCGCGCGATTACAGCGCCTTCTCCGGCTCCATCGATCCGTACGAGACGCCCGACTTCGTTTTTCTTGGCGACGACACCACGTCGGCGCGGGCGGTCGTCTGGATTCGACGTGTGGTTCTCGTGCCGGCGCCGGTCCTGCGCATTTCCGCCGACGGCACGGTGACCTGGGCGTGCGTTGCCGGCGTTCCCTACACCATCGAGACCAGCGCCGATCTGGCAGTCTGGACTCGATTGGCGTCAGTCACCTCCACCACAGGCCTGTGCACGCACACCGTGGCCCCGGGCACGGACGCGCGTTTCTTGCGTGTGGCCGGGCCGTGAGCGCCGGCGACCCGATCGTATCAGTCGGATCGGAAGGGCGACGCGATGAGGAACGGAGCGGACTGAGCGTTGAGGCGATCCGCCTCAATCCGGAGCGGACGCCGCGCTGTCCGGCTGCTGGCCCAGGAACCGAAGGGCGGCGGACGCGGCCTGACTCTCGGCTTCCTTTTTGCTTTTGCCAGTGCCGCGACCCAATTCCACGCCCCGGTGATAGACCGCGCATTCGAACTCGATGTTGTGGTCCGGGCCCGAGGTGCGTTCGATGCGGTATTGCGGCGGTGTCTCGGCGCCGGCCTGGAGCATTTCCTGAAGTTCGCCTTTGGGGTTGTCGGCGTGCAACGGACCGGAGAGCATGTCGAGCGTGGGTGCGAGGCGTCGCAGGACGAACTCCTCCGCGACGGCGTAGCCTCCATCGATGAAGAGCGCGCCCAGGAGGGCTTCGAAGGCGTCCGCCAAGGTCGAGAGCCGCTCGCGTCCCCCCTGCAGTTCCTCGCCGCGTCCCAGCGTCAGGTACCGGCCCAGCCCCATCTGCCGACCCTGCTCCGCCAGGGAACGACGGTTGACCAGCCGGGCGCGTGCTTTGGTCAGGTCGCCTTCGGCGGCATCCGGGTGCCGGACATAGAGCGCGCGGCTGAGGACCAGTTGGAGCACGGCATCGCCGAGGAATTCGAGGCGTTGGTTGGTTTCGTTGGGTTGATCCAGTTCGTAGGCGACGGACGGATGCGTGAGGGCAGTGCGCAGCAGCCGTTCATCCCGAAACGTGTATTGAATCTCGTCCTGCAACCGGGCCAGATCACTCATGGTTCGGAGGCTCGGCCGGGCTCGATGCCGGGCTCGATGCCGGGTCTTTGCTCGGGGCAACGGGCTCGTCCCGGGGCGGCTCGGGCACGCCGGGCGGCGGTGGTTCCAGTCCGTGCTCGAGCAGGCGGGCGACGTCGCGCTGGACGGCCTCCAATTGGTCGAGCTGGAGGTTGGGGTCGGAGATGGTGAACACCTCGCCTGTCTTCGAATGTTCATAGATGAGGAGGCGACGCTCCTGTTCGGTCGTCTGGCTCTTCATCTTGAGGAGGCGTTTGCGTTCGAGCATGGCGGCCAGGATGAAGCAGGCCGAGGCGTGCTCGGGCGCATTGAGTTCGAGGAGCTTGCGCAGGAGGGTTTCGGCGGTTTCCCGGCGGATGGGCTCGGGCGTCGGCTGCGGGGCGGAGTACTGGCTTTTCCAGTACGAGACAAAGCCGCGCTGATGGTTGGCGCCTTCGGCGTAGTGCCCGGCCCAGCACGATTCACAAACGTCGACGCGGAGGTAGGCGTTGCGTTCGTCGCGCAAGAGGGTGTGCAGCGTCTCCTTATTGCGAAATGCGCGGCCGCACGTTTGGCACTGATGCGATCGGGCCTGGATGCTCCATTCCATGACAGTGTGGCGGGACGCGGCGTCAATGCTGCGTGATCCAGAACAGGGCGGCCATGGCGGCGAGCCCGGCGAGGACGGCGAGCATGATCTTGATCCAGCTCTTCGGGAAGTGTCCGGCGATGGCGCCGGTGTAGCCGTTGACCATGACCTGAAACACCCTGGCCCCGTAGGTGTAGGTCAGGAGCCAGAGCGGCACCAGGATGTGTTTGAAGGTCTGGCTCGAGTAGTCTGCGCGGACATCGAGGTTGCGATGCGTATCGCCGGGGACCTGCGCGGCACAGAGCTGCCGGACAGCCGCGTCCATGCGTTCCCGAGCTTGCTGTGCCGCGGCGACGAGGTCGATCTGGTAGCGCTCGACCACCCAGCCCGAGAGGAACCCCGCGTCGTAGCGGACCAGTTCTTTCGTGGGAAAGGGCTCGATCCGGCGGAGCAGGTCAGCCTGGACGCCCCGCGAGGCGCCGACAAGCTCGTCGTCGAAGAAGTGGTCGAGGGCTCCCGCGCTGGCCTGCCACCGGATTCTGCGGACCTGGCGCGTCTTCATCTGGCCGTTCGCGTCGCGGTAGCTTTCGGTCACGTAGTAGTAATAACCGGATTCCGCCGTCCAGTCCGCATGCACCTGGGCGTCGAATGTCCAATACGGGATGTAGAGTCCCTTGACCGTGTCGGTGAGGGCGCCGGACTTGAGCCTATTGGGGGCGAACCATCGGTTTCCGTACCATTTCCGGACGCTTTCGCGCACCTGGGCTTCGCTGACCTTCATGGGCAGCAGCCCCTCGGGCCGGAACGACTCCTTGATCTCCTGGTAGGGGACCAGGGACGAAGACCCGCAGAAGTCGCAACGCTGGCCGACACGCTCGGGATCGAACACCGAGATGGCCTGGCAACTCTGGCACCGAACGCTGGTCTTGGGCGCCTGCCACCCGCGGCGATCCTGCGGGATCGCCCGCAGGGCGGTTGCAAGGTCGTTTTCCTGAATCACCTCCTCGCCGGAGGGCGAGACTTCGATCTTCGCCGGCGAGGCCGTGCCGCAAAATGCGCAGATCAAGGCCTGCTTGGTCGGATTCCATACGGCCTCGCCCCCGCAGGCCGGACAGGAGAACTTCGATCGGGCTTCTGCCTCAACCATGGTGCGAATCCCTCAAATGTGGGGCGGTCTGAGGCGCGCCTTCCTACGACTTCAGGAACTCGTCGACAGCGGCACGGGGGATGCGCCAGGTGGCGCCGATCTTCTTGCCCTTCAGGGACCCCTCGCCCAGGGCGGTGAGGACGTCGGCCTCGCTGACCCCGAGCAACGTGGCCGCGTCGGCCGGGCTGAGCAGATCGGGCAGAGGCGCGCCGACCGCGGGCGTCGCCGGGGCTCCGGCTCCGGGGATGGCGGGTGTGGTTTGGGCCGTGACACCACCGGTTTGCTGCATCATCTGCTGGGCCATGGCCATGCCGACTGCGAATTGTGCGGCCATGCTGCCGGCGCCACCGCCGCCTTCGCCTTTGGCCATGCCTTCGGCCATCTGGAGCTTGACGTAGTCGTTGAGGTTGCCGATGGCGGCCATGCTCGATCGTTTGTCGATGGCCTGTTCCACCTCGGGCGGGACCGAGACGTTCTCGACGATGAAACTGGGCATCTCGAGTCCGTACTTCTCGGCGAGGACGGGGTTGATGAGGGGCAGCAGGGCCTCGCCCAGTTCGGAGTAGCGCGTGGCCACATCGAGCACGGGCACCTTGGCGCTCGCCAGGGCGTCGGAGAACACGCTCACGAGCCGCGAACGCATGGCGTCGGCGAATTCATCCAACCGGAAATGCGCGTCGGTGCCGGCCACCTCCTTGAGGAACAACTTGGGCTCGATCACCCGGAAATCGTAAGTGCCGAACGCGCGCACGCGCACGATGCCGAAATCGGCGTCACGCATCATGACCGGATTGGATGTGCCCCATTTGTTGCCGGTGAACAGGCGGGTCGTGACGAAATAGACGTCGGCCTTGAATGGGGACTCGAAGCCGTATTTCCATCCCTTGAGCGTCGAGAGAATGGGGATGTTGTCCGTGGTGAGGGAGTGTTTTCCCGGCCCGAATGTGTCTCCGAATTGGCCTAGATAGACAAACTGAGCCACCTGGGACTCCCGCACGATGAGTTGCGCCCCGCGCTTGATTTCCTTGTCCTCGTCCGGGAACCGCCAGGAAACCGTGTCGCGCGAGTCATCCTGCCACTGGATGATGTCGAGCAGTTGCGTTTTCAGATAATCCATGAGTCCCATTGTGAATCCTTTCGATCGTCCGCGATGAACCGATTCGCCAAATTCATAGCCGGAACGCGCGGCATGAGAAGTAAAATATCCGTCGGTTTCTGTAAGGGTCTTGCGGCTGACCCCGGACCATGTGATAGAGGCGGGCAGGCCATAAGCGGCCCGCCCGCCCGAGGACGTGCCGTCAACTCAGCGCACGTCGGCTGTCTTCGCCGCGGCCGAACGCGGCTTGCGTTTCGGGGTTGTGGCCTTCTGTTCTTCCTCCGTCTTCGGTCCGAAGCGCACCTTCAGCACGACGACGGTGCCGTTGCCCTGCTTTTCGACAAGGCCGCCAACCTCGTCGCCGACCACCGCCTCGGCCAGGGTCGCCGGCTTGCCCTGCCGTATGATCTCGGTCTGCGCCGTGGTCTTGAAGACCCGATCCTTCTCGGCGCCGGCCAGCGTGAACGTGTGGCCCGCGGCGTCGACGGCCTTGAGTTTGCCGCGGATCGGGTACCGGCTGGTCTTGGCGGTCGCGGCGGGGGTCGTGCCGCCGGCGCCGTCCTTCATCTGGGCTGCGGGGGCCCCTGTTTGGCGGTCGGCAGCCCGTGCCGCCGGGGTGAGATCGAACAACTGGACCCCCAGCACCGCGAGTGTGGCCGCGGCGCCGGCGATCAGTTTGTTCGTGAGTGATGCACGCATGGTTTCCTCCTTGTTGGGTTGGACGACGGATTGGCGGCCGGACAAGCCAGGCCGGGGAACGACGCGATCGGTTCTCCGGGGCTTGGATTCCAAGGCGCGACATGGGCGCTCGGGATCGTAAACGCAATTCGTCCTGCCATTTGGGTGAACCATCCCTCCTCCAACTCGGCGCAGAAGATAATCGTCCTTCGGAGAAATGCAAGCGACCCCCATTGCTTTTCTTCGCCGCCGCCTTCGTCGCCACCCTCGTCGCTCGACACGCCGGCAAGGCTCTACCGGAGGTGCAAGGTCGGCTGCGCACGGGTGATGACCGTCCATGGTTTGCGTGTTTGAGCCCGCCGCGCGCCTCTCTGTGTTGGGGCGCGGTTTTGCCACAGCCCGGATTTCTTTGTCATCTTCCCGATGGTGAGAAGTCCGTATAGGGCTAGCGTGCGGCAATCCGATAGAACGAAGCGGTCGCGCCGGCCTCGATGACGACGCCCATGTCAGGGGTGGGGGCATCCATGTCGACCCAGGTTCCCGGCAGCGCGTTCGGGCTGGTCTGGATTTGGTAGAATCCCCCGCCGCCGATCCACGCCAGGCGCAAGCGCGCCGCGTTGCGATCGATTGCCAATTCGATCGGACGCAGTCTGACGGTGATTCCCTCGGGCGAAGGTCCGCCAAGGGATTCGATTTCGTCGGCGCTGAGCGGGCGATCGGCCATGAAGAACGCGCTCAAACAGACCGGATGGGTGTGCACGCCGGATGTATCGCCTTCGTTGAAGAGGAGAAGGTCCGGGCCGGGATCGACGTTCGAGTAGAGGGAATGGCGTCCGTCCAAGGCCGCGCTCCTGGTGGAAACAGGTCGGCCATCGACATACCACCGCGCGGCGGCCAGGGCGAAGTCGGCCACAAAGGCCAGTCGATGCCAGGTGTCCGGGCGGACGGTGCCGGCGGCGGAATAGCCAAGGGCGCCGATGCCGACGCGTCCGGACGGATCGATGTAGAGGTCGGCGTCATTGGCGTTCTGGGGGTTGGTGTTGAAGAGCGGGGTCCAACCGAGCGGGCCTGGAACCAGGAGGTCCCAGATCAATGTGAACTGATTGAGATAGATGCCGCCGCCATTGGGGCCGCTTTGTTCGAACGAAACGCGATAGCCGTTACCGGCGCTGGCAAAGGCGGGAGCATAGAGATACCTCGTCGGCTGCCCGTTCATCAGCGGGACGGTTTCATCATCGGCAACGCCGAACCTGGTCAGGGCGGCGGTGGCGGCGTCGGCGTACGCAAGCACGCCCTGGCCGACCGAGGGGGCGAGGTTGCCATCGATGAAGCGCCATTCGTAATAGTGAATCGGCTGGGTGGTGAATGACCACACATCGCCCGTGACGATTCCTGAAGTGGTGTGTTCATCGATGCGCCAAGAGTAGGTGGCGCCCGGTTCGAGCGTTCCAGGGATGAAGGTGGCGGTTGTCTGGTTTGTGAGGAGGGCAATCGGTTGCGTTGGGCCGAAGTAGACATCGTGGGTCAGCGCTCCAGTGCCCGGCAACCACGTCAAGGCGGGGTTGCACGCGACATCGGTCAGACCATCGGCCGGCCACGGCAGCGTGGCTTTCGGCGAGGGCTCGGGCGGGATCAGTTTGAATGTGGCGAGGACCGCCCGATGATCCGACGGCCAGGGCACGGCGCTGTTGCGATCGTCCAGTTCGCAGGCATCGAGCAGCGTGATTCCGTCGCCGTTCGAGTAATAGACGAAGTCGATCCGATCGAATGCGTCGTTGGGTTCCTGGGCGGCGATGGGTGTCCAGGTGACCCCGGGATCGTCGAAGGCGAAGGCGGGCGGATATGTTCGGAGATCGGGGTGCGCGTCGCGGTAGGCATCGCGAAGGCCGGCTGCCAGGGGTGCTTTCGAGGTGGGCCAGGCGAAGTCGGCGTAATCGAGGTGCGAGGGCGCGTTGAAATCGCCGGTTAAGAAACAGGGGGCCGGCCCGGCCAGGTAGGGCGCCATCACCTTGAGCAGTTGGTTGAGGGGTGGCATGCGCGTCTGTTCCTCCTGCGCGATCACGAAAGCGTGAGTCTGCCCCTCGCGCATGGTGTAAGGACCGTAGGGGTAAGCGGGCAGGTGACAGTTGAAGATGTACACCAACTGACCGGGAGCCAGTTCAACGCTCACCCCCGAGCCGCCCCCGGACGGGATCGAGGCCCGGATGGGGTATCGGCTCACGATCGAGGTGTCGGCGGCGCCGAAGGCATGCCATCCGAGGCTGGTGGCGATGGCTTGGGCCGTTGCGGCGTTGCACTCTTGCAGCCCGACCACGTCGGCGTCCGAGTTGCGAATGGCGTCGATGCATCGAGTCAGGCTGCGTCCCCCCTGGACCCAGATGTTGAAGCTCATCACCTTGAGTTCTGCGACGGAGGCGGCGCTCAACTGCCAAACCAAACTGAGCCCTGCCAACCATGACAACGAAACGCGCGACGGACGCCCCGACCTCCGATCTGAGCGTGGGCCTGGACGGCTCAGAGGCAACAACGACCAAATC
>DAOOQY010000052.1:0-12351 GCA_035389025.1 Verrucomicrobiota bacterium | reverse complement strand
CCGGGTGTCATCGAAAGTGAAGACCAGCACCCCACCGGCGCTCGCGAGGTCGTTAACATACCCATGCCCAAGGCTGTTTACGACAATACCTGCCGGGAGTTCCCGATCTTCAACATGAACATTCCCGACCAGTACCGCGCGCATTGGTTCATGAAAGACGTGGACGAGCGGTTCCTCGGCGGGAAAGAACCGTTTCCGCAGTTCATTAACATCGCCATCTGCAACGATCACGGTACCGATCCCCAACCCGACAAGGGCTACCCTTACCTGGCCTCATGGATGGCAGACAACGATCTGGCTTTGGGCCGAATCGTCGAGTACCTGACACGCACGCCGTTCTGGAGAAACATGGCGATTTTTGTGACTGAGGACGATGCGGGTGGGGAACCCGATCACGTCGACGGCCAACGCAGCGTTCTGCTGGTGATCAGCCCGTGGGCGAAGCGGGGCAACGTGTCGCACCGGCATACAACCATCGTCAGCATGCATCGAACGCTGTACCAGATTTTTGGCCTGCCGCCGCTCAACATGTTCGACGCCCTGGCGAACGACTTATCCGACTGCTTCACAACCCACCCGGATTTCCGCCCCTACCAGCGCCTTTCAGTGGACCCCCGCATCTTCGACCCGGAAAAGGCAAAAGACCCGAATGATCCCGATTATGGAAAGGCACGCAAGCTGCCGTCTTTCCCGTTGGACGACCCTGACGAGATGGAAAAGGTCCTGCGCCGGGGGGAAAAGGAAACCCAAGCGCGCTGATTTGGGTGCACGGCATGAAGCAGAGTTGCAGGTTCGAACCTCACGCGTGTTTCGCATCCGTCGCCCCGAACTGCCTGTCACTATGAAATGCACATTGGCACTTTGCATTGCGATTCTCACCCTGCCTGCGGGCGCTGCCGACATGCCGAGTTGTCCGGACCGCGGCGAATGGCCTCCGGTCATCGGCGCATGGTTCTGGACAGAAAGGGACCTGAAGCCCGAGGGGTACAAGGCGTTCCTGGATGCGGCCGCCGAGCGTTCGCCGTATACACTGCTATCCACCGCGTGCCGCCGGATCGAGGTGGTCGACCCCCAGGCGCATCAGCAGGCCGACAAAGCCGTGCGGTATGCAGCGACACGCGGGCTGAAGGTGGCGCTCGAGTTGGACATCCGGTTGGCTCGACAAGCCTTCCGCGCCAAGCATCCCGATGAGCAACAGGAGGAGCTGACGCTTCGCTTCCTCGATTTCGCGGACAACAAGCCCGCAGAGGCGGTCTTTGAAGGCGTTGACACCGCCGATCACATGAACGGCAGCCTGCCGCGCTACGAGTGCCTGGGGACGCGCCTGGTGCGCATTTACTCGTTCGTCCGCGACCGCGACGGGATCGATCCGGCCACGGTGCGGGACATCACTGCGGAGGGGTTGGCGACGGCAGAAGGCTCGCGCAAGCTGACGGTGCGCGTGCCGGAACAACCCGGGCGCAGCGCGTGTGTGATCGCCTCGCACACGTATCTCACGCCCGACGTTTTCGCGCCCCACCTGATCGAGTTCCAGCGCGCCATCATTCAACAGTACGCCGATCTGCCCCTGGCCGGGATCATGAAGGACGAGTGGGGCTTTCCCCCGGACGCCACGGACAATCCAAAGCACGACCGCTACTGGTACTCCGCCGCAATGGCCCGGGCGTATGCGGAGGGCTCGGGCTGCGACCTCGTACGTGACACGCTGCTCATGTGCGCTGGCGAGAAGGGGCGCGAGCGTGAGCGGCAGGCGGCCATTAACCGCTATGGCGCGATGAGCCGCCAGCGCAACGCGGCAATCGAGGACGACTACTATCGAACCGGCAAAGCGGTCTTCGGCAGAGCCGCCTTCATCGTCACCCACGCGACCTGGTGGCCTTACCCGGGCACTCAGGAGTTTCGCAAGAACGGCCTCTCCTGGTGGAGCGCCACGCGCGACATCGGGCAGACCGACGAGCAGACTCCGTATCCGTGCCGCACGTCCCTCGCCAAGCGCTGGGGTTATCCGCTGTGGTACAACCAATACTACTCCCGAGAGGCCCAGCCGTATTTGCGCGAACTCTGGCAAGGTGTGCTGAGCGGCGGCCGCCTCAACGTTCATCCGCTCTATCCGCGTCCCGATCTCAAGCTCGGCGAGCGGGAGACACTGCTGTTGGAAAGCGGGCTGATGGCGGCAATGACGCGGCTGCGCATGCTCGACTTCGTCACCCGTGCGCCGCTGGATTGCCCGGCGGCCGTGATCTTCGGGCATGCGAACGCGATGAACTGGGCGGCTGCGTCGTACGACCGGGTGGGACTCGAAATCGCCTCCTCCCTCTGCGCCGCGGGTTATCCGGCGGACTTGCTCCCATCCAGCCTGGTGGACTGCTCCGCACTGCGGCTCGACGACGAAGGCTACGTCTGCCTGGGACCACAACGCTACCGCGCGCTTGTGCTCTACCGCCCCGAGTTCTGCGGTCAGCCCGAGCTGGAGTTCTTCGGTCGCGCAGTTCTGGGGAAGACGGCCATCTTCCAGGTCGGCGAGTGGACTTGCGACAGCGAGGCCCGTCCGCTCAAGACGGCCCAGGGACTGGGCGAAAAGGTGCGTCGTTGTCCGGATGACGAAAGTTGCGCGACGGCAGTGAAAACCTGGCTCGGCGACGCGTCCGTCCAGCGCGTTACCGGTTGGGATCGCCAGAGCCTCACGCATCCTCTGCCGCCCGTCGACGGATTGGCCGCCCTGACGGACGGCACCTGTATCCGCGCGAAGGGGTCCCTCAATGCGGCAGGCGATCCGATCCTCGAGACGTTCACGTGGCAGGGCCATGCTGTCGAGGTCGATGCCCTCGGCCTGGTGGCGATCCGCTTTGCGCCCGATGGCCGCGTCACCGGCTTCGCGGCAGGCGGACTCAAACGAGTCAAAACCGATGGACTCGACCTCGAATTGCCCGAGCGTGCCGACCTTGCCTTTCTCCGCAACGCCGACGGCACCTGTGCTGGGGTGCTTCAAGGACTGCCGGGGGACGTGCCCGCGCCCTTGCAGGCGATCACCCCCCACTGGCAGCGGTTGGCTGTTCCGCCGCAAGCCGCGCTTTCTCCAACCAGCCCCCCATGAATCTGAATCGTCTCCCGTTGTCCTTTGCGCACAAGGGTGGTATTCCCGGTGATGTCTTTGACTCCGTTGCTGTTCCGGATGCCACCCTCCGGATTTGCCCGCCGGAAACATCAGCCTTGCCGGCCCCGCCCGCCTGCCGAACCAACACGATTGGGCGACCGCCGGTCGCTCAGCACGCGCAGCGAGGAAGACACTCCAGGCTTGCGTCGCACTTCATGTTAGTCGGGCAGGCGCCGTAACCGGTCCACGCGGTCAAAGGCGGTGTCGCGGCTGATGATGGGCTGGCCGTAGTAGCGGCAAAAGGCGGCGATCCAGTTGTCATCTTCCCCAAGACGTCCGCCCGTTTCAATCAGTTCGCGGTCAATCTGCGAGGCCACCATCGCCACTTCCAGGCCGAGGTGCTTGATGGTCTTGAATTTCCCCAAAAACTGGCGGGCGTCCGCCGTCGTGTCGAAGATGATCGCGATTTCGCCTGCCGATATGACCGTGATCCAAAACGCTTCCGCGCGATGCCGCGCCAAGAACTGACGCGCGGGACCGTGCTGGCCTCGCTCAAACTCAGGATGCAAATCGCTGACGAAGGTAGTGTCGGCAATCATGGGCGGCGGGAGCGGCGACCTCGGCCCGCGGCCAGCGCCTTGCGCCGTGCCGGGTTGGCACGAGGCACGCCTGCCTGAACAAAATGATCCAGCAATTCGCCGCACGTCTCCAAAGGCAGGGGCAACTCGCGGCGGAGGACGGCGGAGAAGCTCTCCTTCGGTCGGCTGCGGAGAAAGGCCCTGCCAGAGCCGCTCTTGAGGTATCGTTCGAAGGCCATGGCGCGGCTGCGGTCGCGAAAGGCCGTGGCCGACCGGATGATCCAGGGTTTGAACTTGGCGGTGTGCGGCACCTTGCCGGCGTTGTGTTCCCTGAGACGCTGGCGCAAGTCGTGGGTTTGGCCGGTGTAGAGCTGTGATGGATGCGAGACAGATTGGAGTGTGCAAACGTAATGAAAGCCGTTCATGCCTTGCTGTCTCTCTCCTTGCACGCCACGAAGTTCGACGGGTTTGTGCCCTGAAGAAGTCGGGGTTTTTGACCGTGGTGAAATTGCGCCGGCCGGACACCGGATCGAACTTCATGGCGTAAAGATCCGACGTCACGACCGAGTGACCGGCCGCGCGCAAGGTCTCTTGCGCCGTTTGGAACAAAGCGCCGTTAGAGCTCTTCGGCTCAGCGTGGGCGTGAGCGATGAAAGCTTTCAGGCGCGTGAAGTCGAGGGATGAAATGGAAAGTCCGTGTAGCAACCCTCTCGCCCCAAGTACGGGTAACAGTTGCTTTTGGCGCACGGCGCCGACTGGCGCGGGCTGGTTTGCTGGCGTTTTCGCTGACAGTTTTGAATACCCTCGATGTCGGTGAGCTTGTGGCGAAGGGTGTTGCCGAGATCAATCTGCGGCGCGTCGGCGCTTGTCAATGGCGCGTTTAGCTTGGCGCACGCTCTTCCCCAGGGACATGCCTTATTCGGCAACGCGGATGCACTTCAACTTGGTCTGGTCCCGCACAAGGAGTTTGCCATTCGAGAGCGCTAGCGGCGCCCAATTCTGGGTTTGACCGCCAACCCGTGAGGCCAACGGATCGTTTTCTGATCCGGTGTTGCCTTCTCCGAGGACCTTGGCTGAAGCCAGTAATTTGAACTCGGATGGATCGGGCTTGATGAGATACAGGGTCTGCGCACCGTCGGTAGCCAGAATGAGGTCGTCCGCGAGAATCATGCTGCCTTTGTTGAAGTCGGGCGAGCGCTTGGTTTTCCACAGGATCTTGCCATCCATGCTCATGCATACCATGCCGTCACGGCGGCTATTGGTCCCGTATTGGGCATAGAAGTGGCCCTTGTGGCGGATGGGTGGTTTTGTTTGATCGCCAAATTCCTTGGTGGTGAAGAGTGCGGTCGTACCGTAACGGCCTTCAGTGGTTCTTTCGACCTTGATCATGGTAGCGCCAAGCTCGTAGCCGCCGACAATCAACACTCTATTTTCGCCGGCATCCACCGCGCTCGCAACCGGGATGTGACATTCCCACTTGTCATATTTCCAGAGGACTTCTCCCGTAAGCGGGTCCATTCCGACAACGTTGCCCGATTCATTATCCGGGCTGGTCCGTTGAAAGGGGTTGGTGGATGAGGTGATCATCACCACATGGTCTTTTCCGTCCACCTTCACAATGGCCGGGCTGGCATAGCTGATCAGGCCAAGCGGGGGCGTTTTCCATCTGACGTTGCCCGTGGCTTTGTCATAGGCGACAAGCCCGGCGTCGGGTGCTTGCGAAGCCACAATTAGCAAATCCCCGTACACCAAAGGACATTGCGTAATGGCCCAAGTCGGGAGCCTGCCGCCGCCGAAGTCCTTCCAGACATTCTGATTCCAGACGGGTTTGTGCGTGGTGAGGTCGATGCAGTAAAGGTCACCGCTGTGGCCGCAGGAGTAAATGTTGCTGCCGTCCACAGTGGGGACGCTTCGCGAACCGGGAAACATGACGGTGCCGGGAGCGTCATAGGCAAAATGCCAGAGTTCCTTGCCGCTGGAGAGATCGAAGCACCGGAGGTTGTCTCCCACCTCATCGTCACGGTCGAGCAGGTAAACTGTGCCATCTTTGATAGCAGGTCCGCCGAAGCCTCTGCCCACCGAAGCAGTCCAGAGGACCTCGGGACCATTGGTCGACCAACTGGGCAAAATGCCTTTCTGGGGTGAGATGCTGTTCCTGGCAGGGCCGAGATATTGGGGCCAATCATCAGCAAAGGCGCTGGCCAGAATCATCCCAAAGGCGGTAGTGGCGATCGTCAATTTCATGTGGGTGGGTTTGTTCTCGTCACATGTTTGTGGTTCATTTCAGGGGATATCGCGCGGTTCACAGACCCTCAATCCCGGTAACGTATTTGGAGAAGCGGGCTAAACGAAACGGAAGTGCGTTTGTAATGGCGTCAGCGCTTTCAGCAGCATCGGGATCAAACTTCAGTTCCAGGATCAAAATGGTCAGGGGCAGCGACGAGGCCAAGGCAGGCCCGTGGTTATTGTGGGCTGCAGCGAACTGTAAATGGGAATCCACCGTTAGGCGAAACTTCCCATCTCGGCTTAGAAAGTAATGGCGCCGATAACGGTTGAACAGGGCGGGTTCGACGTGTCGCAGACTGGATCGCAGCAGGGGTGGGATGGAGGCGGTCTCGAAAGCGGTATTAAGCCCTGAGCGGATACAATCTCTGGAGATCGAAAGGGCGGGGAGCGGGTGAGCTTCCTTCCCGCTCACCATGCCTCTTTTGAGCTTCCGCTCCAACCTCGGGCCGTCGGCTGTCTCGAATTGTTCCCCATACCAGCGCACGCGTGTTTTGCTCCGATCGGCCGTCCCGTTGATGTGGTTGTGGTAGTCTCGCCGGGCGGGCGAATCCAGGTAGACGTTGTTGACGGTCCGCGGCGGATACACTTCTCGAAAAGCTGAGGGATGCAATCGAACCCTGGCCAACACCTCCGCCAGAGTGCGTCCCTCGGCGATGAACTTCTTCTCGTAGCGCAGGTGCGGGAGCGACGGGATCATTTGGGGAATGAGAGGCGTCGGCCTAGTTCAACATACCTCGATCGTCGAGACAGCTCACCCTCACCTCGGGGCTCAACTCCCGGAGTTGATTGGTAAATTGTTCCAGGTGCGCCACCTGTTTGAAATCAACCAGGAACGCTGCTTCGAGCGAGTCTGGGCTTTGGTCGAAGCGCTTGAGTGCCGCGGTGGCACCCACGCCGGCCAGCGCCTGGAGAATGCGATCGGTCCCAAGCTTGGCTGCGGCTGGAGTAGTGACAGTCAGGTAGAGGTTTGGCTGGGGTGAAGCTGCTCGTCGGAAAAGCCCCCGAATGACGACAAGTCCCAGAATAGTCAGCAGAGCGACTATCGTGACCAAAGCCTGTCCGGCACCCAAGCCCAGCCCAATGCTGATGGCCAGGAAGAGGAACGCCAGTTCTTCGGGTTCCTTGATTGCTGCCCGGAAGCGAACAATGGATAAGGCACCCACAAGGCCCAAAGAGAGCGCGAGCGAGGACCGGACGATGCTGATGATCAATGTCGTGGTGACGACCAAGACCAGAAAGTTTCGGGCAAAGAGCCGGCGGTTGGATAATGAATGGCCGAAGTGGATGTAAACCTGGCCGAGGACTACACCCAACAGCGCAGCGATGCCGAGGCTGAGCACCAGCTTGGGCAGGCCGGCGACCATTTCCGGATTCCACAATAATTCACGCAGGGTTTGTTCGATTTGCATTTGGTTCAATTAAGTAAATGTCGAATTGTTGGTTTTCGTGCCACCGGTTCAGGATAGTGCTTCCCCTCACTACTTCGCCTTCACGTCATAACAGAAGAGCACATCCTGATCGCGCAGGTATAGTTTACCGTTCGCAATGATCGGATGCGACCAGGCTGGGAGCCTGGTTCGGTCGGGTTGCTCGAAGCGGCCGCGCTCGATGTATTCCTTCGCGCTAGGCTCGATCAGGAGCATGGTGCCCTTCTCAGTCCGGTAGTATAGTCGGCCGTCGGCCAGGGCGATCGAACCTTTCGGGGCTCGGCGTTGCGCGTCATCACGGCCATCCCACAGAACGTTGCCGGTTTTGAAGTCCAGGCAGATAAGGCAGCCACCTTCGTTGCCACCGTTTGCCCCGTAGAGGGAGCCATCGAGGAGGATCATGCCACCGTGGTGGTTTTGCATTTTGCGGGTGGCATAGACTTCCTCGGCCTTAACACCACCGTCCGCAGTCTTGATCAGCTTCACCAGCCCGCCGCCCGCACCGTAAGCCGAAGCGGCAAAGACCATGCCGTCGTGATAGAATGGCGTGGAGCAATTGATGCCCATGCGATTCGCCGGCGTTTCGTATCGCCAGAGGAATTTGCCATCCGAGGCGGCGACCCCGATAAGCGCCCTGGCGGTCAGTTGCACGTACTGGCGCTGCCCCTCAAAGTCGATGGCGATGGCAGAAGCGTAAGCGGCTCCGCCTCCGGACCCGCCGAACCCACCCGGGCCGCCTCGGGAACCGCCGGCACCACCCCCTCGGGGAGGACCACCGAAGCCGCCGGGAGGGCCTCGAAAACCGCCGGCCATCGAGCTCACACCGCCGCCCTCAAAACCTTGATCTGGCTGCCAAACCTGGCCGCTGGCATCAGTAAATGTCTCCGACATGCCGGCTTTGACCCGTATTGTCGCTGGGGAAGACGCGCTCGCCGATGTGGCCTCCGTCTGCGGGATTAACTCAATCGCCTTAATGGCGGGGCTTTCAACCTGGGCCGTGAAACGAATGCGAAATTCTCCCCCGGTGACGTCCACCGGCACCGTTTCGACATAGGCTCGGTTGGGACCGCCGGCCTTGGCCCAAACGTCAAAATCTTTGAACTCGTGCCCTTGGACATTGATGGAAAAAACGCGCTGACCAGGGCCGGTAATACGTTCGAAGGTCTCCGCAAAATAGAGCTTCGCGACATACTTGCCATTGGGAAGCTTGGTCGAGAAAGCGGTCATTCCCCAATGCTCGCTTGTGAACAAACCCGGATCCTTGGTTCCGGTGACCACCGGAGCCGAACTGCCGCCGGGTCCGTCGCGACCAGGATCGCCAGCAGCACGCTGGGGCCTGTCGGGCCCACCAGGGCCGGCGCCAGGAGGACCGCCGCGAGGAGGCCCGGCACCGGGACTGTCGCCCGAAGCAACGGGCACCTTGCTCTGCCAGATCGTTTTGCCGGTCAGCTTGTCCAGAGCCACGAGCAGCGCGTTCTCAGAGCCAGGAGTGACAATAACCTTATCGCCATCCACGAGCGGGGATTCGCGGTAACTCCACATGGGCACGCGCCCACCGAAGTCGCGCGTGAGGCTGCGTTGCCATAAGATTTTGCCGTCGTTGACCTGCAGGCAAGCCACGTCGCCGCGCAGGCCTTCCACATAAAGCCGTTCACCATCGACCGTTGGGGTGCAGGCTGGCCCTTCTTTGCCCTGCGACGCTTGCTGCTTCACTGCCGGCCCAAGGCAGGACACCCAGATTTCTTTACCATCCTTCTCGGATAGGGCCCAAACCACCTCATCCTCGCCGCGATTGGCCATGCCAAAAATGCGCCCGGCGGTGATGGAGGGAGCGCTATCACCGCCGCCCAGCCCCGGTGTTTTCCAGGCGAGCGGCGGGCCATCTTAGGCCATTCCTTGAGCAGGCCAGTTTCCTTGGAGATGGCATTCCGCTGCGGACCCTGCCATTGCGGCCAGTCATCTGCGTAAGCGCCAGACAGGAGTATCGGCCAACAAAGCGCGCTGATGGACATTCTCGTAAGCTGCATAGGCTCTCTCTTTCTCATTTTCGTGTTTTTCGCCGTTTCACTGTTATCCAGCATTTGGCCGACGTGACATGCGGAGAATCTGAACGGAGCCCGCCATCATTTTTGGACGCCATTCCGCGCCTGGGCCTCATTGAGCGCCGGCCTCGGTTGAAAGGAGGCGGATGCCGCTATGGCGTAAACAGCTCCCAGCTATTTCAACTGGACCTGCTGGCCTATTATCCTTCCATTCGGGATGCCTCACTTGAAGAGGAGCGGCGCAAAGTCGGCCAAGTTCTGACGCCATAGGGGCCAGACGTGACCCATGTCGGGGATTTCCTTGAACGTGGCATTGACGCCCTTGGAATCCAGGTAGGCTTTGAATTGCCGGTTGACTCCAATCAGGCCATCGGACGTTCCGCAGGCGATCCAGAGGAGCTTGATCTGCGAGTTCGCTTTCGCGTCGAGATTCGGGAAGACGATGGGGAGCCGAGCTTCCACTAACGTAAGGCCAGGGCCCCGTCCACCGCCACCAGCGCCAAGGCCCGGAGTAGCAGTAGACCGTACTGGGCGGGTTTCGGGCCAGTTATTAAAGGCGCCGCTGAAGGAGCCGAGCCACGCGAACTTGTCCAGGTGGTTGAGCCCCGCTAACATCGCCTGCCCTCCGCCCATTGAAAGACCGGCGATGGCCCGCCCTTTGGGTTCGGTGGAGACATTGTACTGCCTCTCCACTTGCGGCATGACCTCTTCCAGCAGGGTACGAATATAGGCCGGCAACATGCCCTCGCGGTCGATGTCGGCAGGTCCGTTGGCGGTCCCATAGCCTAGCGGGTTAACCATGATCATGGGCACGGCTTTGCCCTGGTTGATCAGCGTGTCCAGGATCACGTTGGCGGCACCAACCTCAATCCATGCGTTCGCTTCGTCGTACAACCCGTGTTGCAGGATCAAAACAGGGTAAGGCTGCGTCCGCTTCGGGTCGTAGTTGGGTGGTGTATAAACGAAAAAGTCACGCTCGTCGTTCGCAATCTTGGATTGAAAGATGTGGCGCGTCACCGCGCCGCGCGGGGCATTGGGCAGCGGCGTCCAAGGCATGTCACCGGGAACCAGTACGGAGCTCTGAGCGACCCGATGGTGAGAGGGCCTGAACCTCGTATTAGATGGATCGACCATGCTCAGCCCGTCTACGACGAACGAATAGGCATAAAGATCGGGCTGCAGCGCCTCCGTGGTGGCGGTCCAAAGTCCCTCTGTGCCCTTCTGCATCGGAAGAGACTGCCGCGTTATGCCTCGGACAACAACATTTGTTGCGTTGGGAGCCCTCAATCGGAACGTAATCCGTTTGTCTGCCGACACCTCGGGCGATTGCACCGGCGGCGGACCGAAACCAAAGTTGCGAGTCGGGCGGCCTTCAGCCGTGGCGGGGGGCGCCGGGGTCTGTGCTGCGGCGGGGAGGATCGCCAGCAGGAACAGAGAAAGGAATGAGAGATGTCGATTCGGCGGAGTGGTCATTGGATTTAGCTGATCGGAAATCCAGTTGAAGTGTCGTTCATTTGCCGCTCGCCTTCACGTTGTAGCAGATGCACAGGAACTCTCGTCTTCGTTTTGCCTGGTTTGGTTAGTATTGGAGAACGTTTGGGTCTTCATATGGTCACCCTTCAGTCCACAAGGGCACCGCATTCATTGGCCGCCCGGTCTGAACCCAGGTCCCGCGCTAGGAGGGCCTCCCGGCCCGCCTCCGCCGGCTACCTGGCTTGTCATGCCGCCTTCGAAGCCGGTATCGGGCTGCCAAACGTGGCCGCTGGAATCGGTAAACGGTGTGGACAAGCCGGCCTTGATCCGGATTGTCGCGGCCGAAGACGCTGCCCCTGGAGCAGCTTCGGGTTGCGGGATGATTTCAATGGCGTTAATGGCCGGGTTTTCAGTCTGACGCGTGAAAACGATGCGAAACTCTCCGTTAGACACTTCCACCGGCACAGTTTCGATATAAGCGCGGTTGCGCCCGCCGGTTTTCGCCCAAATGTCAAAGTCTTTGAATTCACGCCCCTGGACATTGAAGGAAAACACGCGCTGGCCGGGGCCAGTGATGCCTTCGTAGGTTTCGGCGAAGTAGAGTTTCGCGAGATACTTGCCGTTTGGAATTTTGGAGGAAAAAGCTGTCATGCCCCAATGCTCGCTCAGGAACAATGCCGGGTCCTTGGTTCCGGTTATCGCCTGAGCTGAGCCCCCGCCGCGTGGGCCGGGATTTCCAGGGCCTCCGCCGGGGCCGCCACGACCACCCCCGGCACCGCGAGGACCACCGCCGAAGCCCCCGAATCCCTGCCGTTGCGGGGTCAGGTCCTTTTCGATGCCCAAGCGCACCTGCGCCAGGGTTAGATAACCGCTCTTATCACTGTTCCATGCCTGGAACAGCGTGGCAAAACCCTCTGTGAATTCAGCCTGTGTTACCGAGGAGTCCTTGTTTTTGTCGAGGACCTGGAAAAGAGGCTGGCTGAACATCCCCAAGCCATTTCCAGCTCCAAAGCCGCCCGGAACACCGCCACCTGCCACCAACCCCTCGGATTTGCCACTAAGTTGATCGAGCACTGATTCCGTACGCACTTTTGAAAAGGGCTTAATCGGCTTGGTTCCACCGCCACCGAAGGGTCCGGGCGAAGAAATAGTTTCGCCGGCAACGAGTTGATCGAAGCGGGCAAGCTTGGATTCCGACTCCTCCTGAAGTGCTGGGCGAATGACTGCGGCAATCTCGTCCACCTGTTGGGCGATTCGTTCGGGTTGAAAGATCGTCTTGGCGAACTCGTCCAGCCGGGCCAAGTAGAGCTTCTTTAAAGCCTCCACCTTGAACATTCGCTCAAGAAAGAAGTTCTCTCCCTGCCACGGGTGCAGGATACTTAACTTGTCACGTTGCTCCTGGCTGGCTCGATTGAATTGCCCCCACGAATGGTCCTGGTCCCAGGGGATGA
>DAOOQY010000051.1:0-12489 GCA_035389025.1 Verrucomicrobiota bacterium | reverse complement strand
GGTCGGTGCTGAAGACGGCAAAAACTCCCCATGGCTCGAACATCCACACCGGCACAACGAGTCGTCCATCGCGGGTCTGTATGCCGCCGCCCGGCCCCACGACGCTGCACCGCCACTTGGGATCCGCCAGGTCGCGCGTCACGCCTGTGAGGTCGATTGGTTCGGACCAGGAGGCGCCGTTGTTGTCGCTGGTGCGCGCCAGAATCTGGCTGTCGTCGGTTCCGGGGCGGGCCGTCGAGGTGTTTCGGCCCGGTTTGCAGCGGAGGTAGAAGAGCCAGATTCGTTTCTTCTGCCTGTCGACCAGAGTCGCCGGATTGGCGGCTGACCAGCGATCGCCGGGGTCTTCGATGATCTTCATGGGCGACCAGGTTGCGCCGGCGTCCGTGCTGCGCCGGCAGACCAGATCGATGTCGTTGTCGTCGTACCCCGGGTCGCCCAGGTTGTGTTTGCGGGCCTCGGCGAAGGCGAGCAGCGTGCCGTCCGGGGCGGTCTCGATGGCCGGGATGCGGTATCCGGCGTACCCCTCCGTTCCCGAGGCGAAGACGTCCGTTTGCTGAAGCAGGGGCTGTCCGCGGACCGGGGCGGCGCCGAGGAAGCCGGTGACGGCGGCAAGTGCGCAGAGCAGAATGGACAGTGATTTCATAGCTTGCCAACACGGCCGCGCGCGGTTTGAGACCCGGGCTCTCCGTCTCATCTCACCATGCTCCCAAAGCGCGCGCGAACCGACGGGTTTATCCGATTTTCGGCAGTTCCCACGGTTTGCGGTACTCGTAGCTGTATTGCTTGACCTGGACGGGGTCGCCGACGATCTGCTCTTTGGCCGGGTCCCACTTGAGGGGCTTGCCGGTCTGGACGGCGATGTTGCCCAGGTGACACACGGTGGCTGAGCGATGGCCGATGGCGACATCGCAGATGGGTGGCTTGCGGCTCTTGATGGCGTCGAACCAGTTCTGGTGATGGTCGCGGCTGACGGTGAGCCGGACTTCGTCCTGCCCGAGCGGTTCTTCGATGGCGCCTTTGACCGAGGATTCGAGCTTGCCGCGGTCGACATAGATGATGCCGTCCTGGCCTTCGAACGTGGTGCCGATGCGGTGGCTCTGGCCGCAGATGACCGTGACTCCGTTGGCGTACTTGTAGGTGATTTCGAACCAGCCCGGCACCTCGAATCGTTTCTGCGGGTCGTACTCGGCGCGCGCGCTGACCTCGACCGGGCCGCTCTCGTCCATGTTGAGAGCCCACTGCGTGATGTCGAGGTGATGGGCCCCCCAGTTGGTCATCTGCCCGCCCGAGTAATCCCAGAAAAAGCGGAAGTAGTAATGGACGCGGTGCTTGTTGTAGGGACGCTCCGGCGCCGGCCCCAGCCACATGTCGTAGTCGAGTTCGGACGGCGGCGCGCCGTCGGGCACCAGCGGCTCCTTGGTCCAATTCACGCCCGGCAGGCCGACGCGCACGGCTTTGATGTCGCCGATGCGTCCGGACCGGACGTACTCGCAGGCGCGGCGGAATTTCTCGTCCGACCAGGACCGCTGCTGGCTGCCGGTCTGGACGATCCGGTTGTAGTGGCGGGCGGCTTTGACCATGGCCGAGCCTTCGTGGATGGTCAGGGTCAGCGGCTTCTCGACATACACATCCTTGCCGGCCTGGCAGGCGTGGATTGCGGGGAGGGTGTGCCAGTGATCGGGCGTGGCGATGAGGACCGCGTCGATGTCCTTGTTCTCGAGCAAGGCCCTGTAGTCCCCATACCCCTTGGCCTCGATGCCGGTCTTCTCCTTCAGTTGCTTCTGGGCTTGCGCCACGTGACTTGTGTCGACGTCACAGACAGCGACCACGTGTTTGGCCATGGTGGGCGCCATCATGTTGCTGCGGCCTTGCCCGCCAACCGCGATGATTCCGACGCGAATGGCTTCGCTGGGCGACGCCCCGGTCTGCGCGCGCGTGCGATTGAGGAAGAGGCTGGGGGTGGCCATGAGCGTGGTGGCGCCGAGCGACGCGGTCCCGGCGCGTTTGAGGAAAGCCCGACGGGGCATCGACCAAGGATTTGTCATGCGGATGGTTATCCGGTTTTTGGGGTGCGGTGTCAACGCTCCCGGACTGGCCAATAGAATCCTTGAAAGGGGCAAATGAGAGGTGCGACACTGGGTCCGATCGCGCCGAGTTCTTGGGGCTCAAGGATTCCAGGCGGACGATTGGTGAGCAGGATTTGCCAGCATGGCTAAGGAATTCATCCGGATCGGCGGCGCGCGCGTCCACAATCTCAAGAACCTCTCGCTCGAAATCCCGCGCGAGCGGCTGGTGGTGATCACGGGGCCGAGCGGCTCGGGCAAGTCGTCGCTCGCCTTCGACACCCTCTTCGCCGAGGGGCAGCGCAAGTACATGGAGTCGCTCTCCGCGTACGCGCGCCAGTTCCTGGATTTGATCGAAAAGCCGGACGTGGACTTCATCGAGGGTCTTTCGCCCGCGATTGCCATCGAACAGCGGACCGCCGGGGCCAATCCCCGATCGCTCATCGCGACGACGACCGAGATTTACGACTACCTCCGCCTCCTCTACGCCCACGTCGGCCAGCCGCACTGCCCCGTCACCGGCCTCCCGATCGCCTCGCAGACCGCGACCGAGATCGTGGACAGAATCGCCGGGTTGCCGCCTCGCACCCGCGTCATGCTCCTGGCTCCCGTCGTCCGCGACCAGCGCGGCGAATTCCGCGACGTCCTCGAACGCCTGACCCGCCAGGGATTCGTCCGGGCGCGGCTCGATGGCGAGATGCATGAACTGGGCGGCAACGTGCGGGCCAGGCTCGATCCGAAGAAAAAACACACAATCGAGGTCGTGGTCGATCGGTTGGTGATCGACGCCTCCGTCCGGACCCGGCTGGCCGATTCGGTCGAGACCGCCTTGAAATGGGGTGAGGGGCGGGTTCTGACGCTCGAGCAACCGCCCGGAGCCGACGCGGCCGCGGGCTGGACGGAGACCCTGCATTCGAGCCGGATGTACAGTCCCGCCACGGGCCTGAGCTATGACACGCCGACGGCGAAGCATTTCTCGTTCAACGCGCCATTTGGCGCGTGCGCGATCTGTCACGGGCTGGGGAAGAAGCCAGTGTTTGACGGCCACCTGGTGATCCCCGATCCCGGGAAATCGCTCGCGCAGGGGGCGGTGGCGGCCTGGCGGCGCGGCGGCAAGCGGATGGTCGCGTACTACAAGAGCCTGCTCAAGGGGCTGGCCGCCCATCACGGCGTCAGCCTGGAAGCTCCGTTCGAGAACCTGCCCGAGGCGTTCAAGGGGGTTTTGCTCCATGGGTCGGGCGAGACTCCCATCGAATTCACGTTCTGGCGGGCGGGGAATATGAGCAAACTGAGCCGGCCCTTTGAAGGGGTGCTCCCCAACCTCGAACGGCTCTATCGCGAGAGCGAGAGCGAATTCACGCGCAACCGGCTCAAGGCCTTCATGAGTCATCAGACGTGCGACGCGTGCGGCGGGCGGCGCCTCAAGCCGGAAATCCTCGCCGTGACGTTGGAAGCGGCGGACGGCGCCGGCCCGGCGGGCGCGACGGCGCCCCGAGCGCCCGAGTCAACTCGATCGGCGGTCTCCGGCGCGGCGACTGGGCCGTCGATACCCGGCCTTTCGATCATGGATGTGTGTCGTCTCTCGGTCGAGGAGGCGGATCGGTTTCTGAGGGATTTGAAGCTGACCGAATTCCAGCAGAAGGTGGCCGGCGAGATCGTCAAGGAGTTGCGGGCGCGGTTGGGTTTCCTCAAGAACGTCGGTCTGGGGTACCTCACTCTCGATCGCGAGAGCGGCAGCCTCAGCGGCGGGGAGGCCCAGCGAATCCGCCTGGCCACGCAGATCGGCGCGGGCCTGGTCGGTGTGCTCTACATCCTGGATGAGCCGAGCATCGGGCTGCACCAGCGCGACAACGATCGTCTGCTGCGCACACTCGAAGGCCTGCGCGACCTGGGCAACTCCGTCCTCGTGGTCGAGCACGACGAGGAGACCATCCGCCGCGCCGATTACCTGATCGATCTGGGGCCCGGGGCCGGGGTGCGGGGCGGTGAGTTGGTCGCGTGCGGGACGGTGGCCGAGGTGATGGCCAATCCCCAGTCGCTGACCGGACGTTATCTCACGGGCGACTTGGCGATCCCGATCCTCCGTCGGCGCGGAAAGCCGGTGGGCGACAAAGGCTGGCTGAGGGTTGTGGGGGCGCGGGAGAACAATCTGAAGAACATCGACGTCCGGTTCCCGCTTGGGACGCTCACATGCGTGACGGGCGTGAGCGGGTCGGGCAAAATCACCCTGGTGGACGACATCCTGCGGCGGGCACTGGCGAGGCGTTTGACCGGCGCCAGCGAGCGACCGGGCCTGCACACCGCCATCGAAGGCATCGAGACTCTGAGCAAGATGGTCGTGATCGACCAGACACCGATCGGGCGCACCCCGCGGAGCAACCCCGCCACCTACACAGGCGTCTTCAACCAGATTCGGGACCTGTTCGCGCGGCTGCCGGCAGCCAAGGTCCGCGGCTACTCCTCGGGGCGATTCAGCTTCAACGTGCGGGGCGGGCGTTGCGAGAAATGCCGTGGAGACGGCGTCCTCAAGATCGAGATGAACTTCCTGCCGCCGGTCTACGTTCCGTGCGAGGCGTGCGGCGGGCGGCGGTACAACCGCGAGACTCTCGAGATCACGTACAAGGGACTCAACATCGCGGACGTGCTCGATCTGACGGTCGATGAAGCGGTTCCGTTCTTCCGCGCGCTGCCCGGGATCGACGATGCCTGTGTCACGCTGGCCGAGGTCGGCCTGGGTTACCTGCGCCTGGGCCAGGCCGCCACCACCCTCAGCGGCGGCGAAGCGCAACGGCTCAAGTTGGCGACCGAGTTGAGCGGGCGATCGTTGGGGCACACCCTTTACCTGCTCGACGAACCGACCACCGGCCTCCACTTCCACGACATCGCCAAGTTGCTCGAGGTCCTGGCCAGACTGCGCGACGCCGGCAATACGCTGATCGTCATCGAGCATCATCTCGACGTCATCAAATGCGCGGACTGGATCATCGACCTCGGGCCCGAGGGCGGGGCCGGCGGGGGCGAGGTGGTCGCCGCCGGCACCCCGGATCAGATCATCGCCAATCCGGCGAGCCATACCGGACGCTACCTGCGCCGGACCCTCGCGCGCTGAGCGGGGCGGCGCGCCCCGACGGTGGCCAGGGCACTCGGGCTTCGCAGGATGAACTCGATGCGGGCTTGAAAGGGCGCAGTGCATAGAATCCTTGAAATGGCGCGCCGAGCGCCGACAATGCGGTCGAACTTGCCCCTGGTAAGCCGGGGATTTGAAGGAATCGAGTCATGCTCGTCACTGGCCGTACGTTCCGGATCATTCTGGGCATCGCGCTGCTCGCAGCCCTGGCGCTGGGAGGGCCGCGCGGGCGCGCCGCGAGTTCGGATGAGGATCGGGCGTACGAAGTGGCGATCAAGATGTTCCAGGACAGCCTCTTCGAACTCGCGGACCGGGAATGCGCCAAGTTCGCGGACGCCTACCCGAACTCGGAACGACTGGCGGATGTCGTCGTTGTCCAGGTCCAGGCCAAACTCAAGCGCAACCAGTTCGACGACGCCCTCGCCCTCCTGACCGAGCGCGCCCCGGCGGCCGGGCCGCGGGCGGATGAATTCGCGTTCTGGCGCGCCGAGACTTTCGTGCAAAAAGGACAGCCCGGCCCCGCGGCCGACGCCTTCGCCCATCTGACGGCCACATTCCCTCAATCGCCGCGCTCCCTGAACGCCGCCTACCGCGAGGCGTATTTCCGTTCCACTCTGGGCGAAACCGATCGGGCGGTGGCCTTGCTGCGGGACCCCACGGGCGCCTTCGTGCGGACGGCCAATGCGCATCCCGAGGACCAATTCGCCGTGCGGGGTCGGTTGCTGCTCGCCGAGATTCTCAGCAGCCGTGGCGATCTCCAGGCGGCGGAGGAAGCGCTCGCGGCCATCGGCGACCGCCCCCTGCCGCCCGAACTCGGCTGGGAGCGCGGGTTTCTCATGGCCCGACTCAAGGTCGGCACGGGCAAGATTCAGGAGGCCTACCCCCTCTCGACCAACCTCACAGCCTCGATCCCCGCGTCCATTCCGCCCGAGCGGCGCGCAGCGGCGCTGCTCATCGAGGCCGACCTGCTCGACCGGATGGGGCAGACGAATGCGGCGCTGCAGACCTACGAACGCATTCTGGCCGAAAGCCCTGCCGGCCCGCAACTCGAACAGGCCATCGCACGCTACGTCACGCTGAACCTGCGTGCGCCGGAGATGGCGACCCCGGTTCAGCGGTTCGAGGCTGTGCTTGCGGCGCAGCCCAACAACGCAGCCCTCGCCCCAGTCCGCCTGACGCTGGGCGAACTCAAACTCAAGCAGTACTACGCGTCCAGGACAGTCGCGGCGCCTGGGGCTTCGGCGAACCTGGCGCTTGCCACGAACCTCTTGGGACAGGCCCGCGCCCAATTCGACTGGGTGGCGACCAATCGTCCCGCGGGCGTGCTGTTCGGCCGCGCCCAGCTCAATCGGGGATGGTGTCATTGGGAAGAAGGTCCGCAGAGCCTGGCTGAAGGCCTGAAGGCGTTCCGGGACGCCGCGGCGCACTTGCCTTCGCCGGCTGACCAGAGCATTGCCCGGTTCAAGTGGGCCGACTGTCAGCTTCGGCTGTCCGACATCCCCGGTGCGATCTCCAACTACTGGATCGTTGCCACCAACGCTCCGGCAACCGCGGGTGCGACCAACGATTTGGCCGGGGAGGCCCTGGCCCAAATCGTCCGGGCGGGCGTCGAGGCCGGCGATCTGGCCAACGCCTCGACCGCCCTGAACCACCTGTTGCGCGCGGACCCGACCGGACAACTCGCCGATCACCCGACGTTGTTGGTGGGCCAGGCCCTCGCGCAGTTCGGCCAGCCCCAGGCCGCTCGGACGCTCTACGATGAATTCCTGCAACGTTACACAAACTCGGCGCGCCTTCCGGAAATCCGCCTGGCCCTCGCCGAGACGTTCGAACTGGAGCGGGGATGGGACGCCGCTCACCGAGCGTATGCAGCCTGGTTGGACGCCTACAGCAACAACCCCGCCGTCTCCACCAACATGATCGCCCAGGCCACGTTCGACCTGGCGCGCGTCGCCTACCGCGCCCAGCCCGACACCAACGCGCTGGCGCTTCTGACGAATTTCATCCACCTCTATCCGTATCACACCAACGCACCGCTCGCGCAGTATCTGGTCGGCGAATATGCCTTCGGGCAGGGCGATTACGCGGGAGCGGAGCTGCATTTCCTGGATCGATCGCTGATCCAGAACACGAACCTCCTCTGGGGCGAACTCACCTATCGCGCCCGGTTGATGGCCGGACGCGCCGCCGTCGCCCGCCAGAGCTACCGCAGCGCCCGTGACCACTTCGATTGGCTGATCACCAACGGGCCGCTCCACGTGGCCAACTCGCCCATCCCCATTCCGATCGTTGCGGAGGCCTATCTGTTCCGCGGCGACACCTTCGTCCTGGAACCGACTGAAGCCGAAACCAACAGTCTGACGCGCTTTGGCGAGGCCATCAACGCCTTCTCCAAGATCACGGAGCGGTTTGCGACCAACGAGTTCGCCCCGCTCGCCTGGGGCCGGATCGGCGAGTGCCACTTCCAACTCGCAACTCTCGATCCCAAACGCTACGACAGCGCGGCCAACGCCTTCCGACGGGTGCTCGAATCGCCCGCCGACGCCTCCCTGCGGAGCCAGGCCGAGTGGAAACTCGGCGTGGTCCTCGAAAAGCAGGCCCAGCTCAAGCCGCCCCCCGAGCGCACCGCCCTGTCCGAGCAGGCGCTCGACCATTACCTGCGCGTCCTCTACGCCAAAAACCTCCGACCCGACGAGCAGCCCGATCCGTACTGGCTCAAACGCGCCGGCCTCAGCGCCGCCGAACTGGCCGAAAGCCTCAAGAAATGGGATGTGGCCCTCGGACTCACCCGCCGCCTGATCACCGACCTTCCGATCCTCAGACCCCGCCTCGAGAAGAAGATCGAGGACCTTCAAGCCGCCCGACAGAGCGCCGACACCCCATAGCGCGACAGGGATGCGCCTTCAAACGCATGCGGCAGGCAAGTCGGATGGAGAGGGTCGGGGAGAGGCGTCTGTGCAAGGTATCCGGCCGACGAGGCAGCAGGCCGACGGTCCTTCTTAAGAACCTCCTCGACGAGCTCGCAGACCTCCTCATGGAAGCTCACTTGGCGAGGGCGATGACGTAGCGCTGGAGGCGGGAGGCTTCCGCGCGCAAGCCGAGGTGGGCGTAGACCTGGTGGAGATTCGAGCACATCCGGAGCAGGGCGCGGCCGGGGCTGGCCGGCGCCAGGAACGATTCCTGGAATCCGTGGCCCGAGGCGTGGAGGTACTTGACGCAGTCGGCACGCGTGAGCAGTTTGCCCTGATTGAAGGCGTCGATGTAGAACGCCGCCTTCGAGGACTGGTAGCGGCAGAGGAAATGGCCGGGCATGCCGATGCCGACGATTGGGAGGCGGAGCCGCCGGCCCAGGAACCAATAGACCGCGCAGAGGCTGATGGGGTTTCCGGTGCGGCGGTCCACGACCCTGCTGAGGTAGCTGTTGTCCGGGTCGTAGTAGTTGTCCTGGTTGCCGTGGAAGCCGAGTTCGCCGAAGAGGTACTGGTTGATGCCGGCGAGGATGCCGACGGGGGTGTTCTGATCGGCGATCTGATCGCGCAGTTCGGCGGCGAAGGTATCGAGCAGGGCCTGATAGGCGGCCGGGTTGATCGACGGGTACTGGGTTTGGGCCAGGAGCCAGGAACCGCGTTCGAGGTCGAGGTCCTCGCCGTGCGTGAGGCAGAAGGCGAGGAACCGGTTGTCGGCGTCCTGCTGCTGGAAATGATGGACAATCTCGGTTGCGCGGCGTCGCAGCAGGGGTTCGCGGCTCAGGGTGTGTGGCTGAAGCCAGGCCACGGCGTCCCGGCCGGCGGCGAGGATTCGGCGTTTGACGGCGCCGTAGACCGCGGCGTCCTCGTCTCCCAGCAGCGTCAGAAGGGCCGTCTTCTCCTTTTCGGAGAGCTGCTGGCTGGCGGGGGCTTTGACGGACGGATTCATCGGGTGACGCGAGTCCATAAACAACACAGCGGCGGGACGAAAGCAACCGGGAAAAAAACCTTGTGCCTTGGGATGGGCTTGGGCAACGTATCCGCCGCTTCCGTCCGGACGCTGTCTGGGGCAGGGACGCCGATTCGTTCCCCGGGAGCGCCAAAGAAACAGACCTTCGCGATGACGCGCGGATGGAAACACATTTTGATGGCCGGCGCGGCTCTGGCAGGGCCGTGGGCGGCGGGGTTGGGGGCTGAGGCGGCCGAGCACTCGGGCATGCCGCAGAATGCCGTGCCCCTCTCCGGCGCGCACGGTTTTCTGACCAACTCGATGCTCGTGACGTGGGGGGTGGCCCTCGCCATCATCGTCTTTGCCCGCATCGCCACCCGGCGCATGCAGGCCGTGCCGGAAGGGGCTCAGAACTTCTGGGAATGGGTGGTCGAAAGCCTCTACGAATTCCTGGAAGGGATTATCGGGTCCGATCTCGTCAAGCGCACCTTCTGGTTCTTCGCGACGATTTTTGTTTTCATTCTGGCTTCCAACTGGATTGGTTTGATTCCGGGCGTGGGGACCATCGGCTGGAAGTCCGCGGGGGCGCATCACATCGACACCCCGTTGCTGCGCGGGGTCAACGCGGATTTGAACATGACCTTCGCGATGGCCATGATCTTCTTTGCCCTCTGGTTCTACTGGGCTTTGCGCGCCAACGGCCCTGGCGGATTTCTCCTGCACTTGTTTGGACCCAAGGGAGAGACGAGCGGGGCGCTCAAGCTCGTCATGATCGTCATCTTCGCCCTGGTCGGTGTCATCGAGGTTGTCACCATCGCCTTCCGCCCCGTCACGCTGAGCTTCCGTCTGTTCGGCAATGTGTTTGCGGGCGAGAACATGCTCGAAGCCATGTCGCGGCTGGTGCAGGAGCCGGCCTGGCTGGGGGCGCTGACGAGCGTGCTGGTGCCGATCCCGTTTTATTTTCTGGAGGTCTTGGTGGGTCTTGTGCAGGCGCTGGTGTTCATGTTGTTGACGGCGGTGTTTACGCTGTTGATCTGCTCGCACGAGGAGGGGCCCGAGGGGGCCCATCACTGAGCCTGGGGCGCCGGGGACTCGATCTCCCGGCAAGCGCTTTCGACCGTCGGACCGTGTTCAATCGCGGGGGCGGTCGAGGAAAACGAAAGGTACACGTTATGTTGATGCCACTGTTGGCGGAAATGACGGGGAACATCCATATCAGCCTCGCCTGCCTGGGCGCGGCGCTGGGTGTGGGGATGATTGGCATGAAGGCCTCGGAAGCCGTCGGTCGGAATCCCGGGGCATCGACGAAGATTCTCGTGCAGGCGATTCTGAGCACGGCGTTTGCCGAAGGGATTGTCTTCTTCGCGATCTTCCTGACCCGGGGTCAATAGCCGGTGTGGGCCTGGGCGCGCGGCTTCGGCCATGCGCCCAGGAGCCCCCGCATGGTCATCCGGAGTTCAATTCCCATGTTTGCCAGCATCATCAGCGATACCGCACGGCAGTTTGGCGTCGATTGGCCGCACTTCCTGGCGCAGTGCATCAGCTTCTCGATCGTCCTGTTTCTCCTGCACCGCTTCGCCTACAAGCCGATCCTCCAGATTCTCGAGGAACGACGCCAGCGCATCAAGGAAGGCCTCGAGAACGCGGAGAGGATCAAGGCGGAACTGGCCAAGACCGAGGCCGCGCGCCAGGAGGCCTTGAACCAGGCGAATCAACAGGCCAATCGCCTCATCGAGGAGGCGCGCGTCGCGGCGTCGAAAGTGCTCGAACAGGAGACCCAGAAGGCAATCGCGACAGCCAATCAGATCGTCGCCAAGGCGCGCGAGGCCAGCGAAGCCGAGCTCGGTCGAATGAAGGCGGAACTGCGCAAGGAGATTGGCCGGTTGATTGTCGAGACCACGGCGAAAGTCACCGGCAAAGTGCTGACGGTCGAGGATCATCAGCGGCTGGCTGAGGAGACCAAGCGTCAACTGGCGGCATGAGAACCTCGAAGCAAGCCCGGCGGGACGCGAAGCAGCTCTTCCGGGGATGCTGTGTCGACGGCTTGCTCGACGAGGGGCGCGCGCGAGAGGTGGTTCGGCGCCTTCTCGACGAGAGGCCGCGGGGGTACCTGGCGGTCTTGAGCCATTTCCAGCGGCTGGTGAAGCTCGATATCGAGCGCCGGACCGCAACGGTCGAGAGCGCCGTGCCCCTGCCGTCCGCTCTGCGCGAGGATTTGAAAGCCAGTCTCGAGCGGGTTGGAGGGCGCGGTCTGAGCATCGCGTTTGCGGAGAACCCGGCCCTGATCGGCGGGCTGCGCATCAAGGTGGGTTGTGACGTGTACGACGGCAGCATTCGGACGCGCCTGACGCGGCTGGCGGAGAGTTTCTGAGTTATTCGCATCGAATTGGTATGAGCACCTTACTGCAAGAGATCGAGGCCCAGATCGCCGGAGTGAAAGCCGGCGTCGCAAGACAGAACGTCGGCGTGGTTCGCGAGATCGGGGACGGCGTGGCCCGGATCGAGGGTTTGACCGACGCCATGCTCAACGAGATGCTCGATTTCGGCAACGGCATCGTCGGCCTGGCCCTGAACCTCGAAGAGACCGAGGTCGGCGCCATCATCCTCGGCGACTACACCTCGATCAAGGAAGGCACCGAGGTCCGCACCACGGGCCGGTTGCTCGAAGTCCCGGCAGGCAAGGCCATGCTCGGGCGGGTGGTCGACTCCCTGGGGCGTCCCCTGGACGGGCGCGGACCGATCCAGGCTGAGGCGTTTTACCCCGTCGAGAAGATCGCGCCTGGCATCATCAGACGCCGGTCAGTGAGTCAGCCGGTGCAGACGGGCATCATGGCGATCGACGCCATGATTCCGATCGGACGCGGCCAGCGGGAGTTGATCATTGGCGACCGGTCGACCGGGAAGACGACGATCGGCATCGACACGATCATCAACAACGCGCGACTGAACAAGCTGGCGGAGGCGGCGGGCGACAAGGAGCACCGCCCGCTCTACTCGATCTACGTGGCCATCGGACAGAAGCAATCGAATGTGGCCCAGGTGATCAATGTGCTCGAGAAACACGAGGCGATGCCTTACACCATTGTCGTCGTGGCCGCCGCCTCGGATTCCGCGTCCAATCAGTACCTCGCCCCGTTCGCCGGTTGCGCCATGGGCGAATGGTTCATGGACAACGGCATGGACGCGTTGATCATCTACGATGATTTGTCCAAGCATGCCGTGGCCTACCGGCAGGTCTCGCTGGTGCTCAAGCGTCCGTCCGGGCGGGAGGCCTATCCGGGCGACGTGTTTTATCTGCACAGCCGGCTCCTCGAACGGTCGGCGCGCGTCAGTGAGCAGCATGGCAACGGGTCGCTGACCGGGCTTCCGATCATCGAGACCCAG
>DAOOQY010000050.1:0-12521 GCA_035389025.1 Verrucomicrobiota bacterium | reverse complement strand
GCCGATGCCGCGGGTCTCCCGCTTTTTTGCCTTCATCCCGGGCCTGTCCTGGGGGAAGATGCACGGGTGATCGCACTTTCACCGCAGGAAATCCGGGCGGCGGTGCGGCAGGCCTTGGCCGAAGACGTTGGGCAAGGCGATGCCACTACGCTGGCAACCGTCCCGGCCGGCGCCCTCGCCCAGGGCCATGTGGTTGCCCGCGAGCAGTTGGTGCTCGCCGGCTTGGGCATCGCCGCGGCGACCTTCCGGTGCCTCTCGCGCCGGATTCGCATCCAACCGCTCGCAGCCGACGGGGATCGCATCGGGAAAGGCCAGCCGGTGATGCGCCTGGAAGGCCCCGCCCGCGCGCTGCTGACGGCCGAGCGGGTCGCCCTGAACTTCCTGCAGCGGCTCTCGGGCGTTGCGACGCTTACCTCCCGCTACGTGGCCGCCATCGCCGGCACGCGCGCGCGCATCCTCGATACCCGCAAGACCACGCCCGGATGGCGCCGCTTCGAGAAATACGCCGTCGTGTGCGGAGGCGGACTCAACCACCGCCAGGGGCTCGACGATCTTGTGCTGATCAAAGACAACCACATTGCCGCTCTGGCCGGCGAACAACCCAATCCCATCGCCGCCGCTGTCATGCGGGCCCGCCGGCGGTATCCGCGGCTCAAGGTCGAGGTCGAAGCCGACACCCTCGCCCAGGTCAAAGAGGCCGTGGATGCCGGCGCCGATATTGTCCTTCTCGATAACATGTCCCCGCGGCGGATGCGTCGCGCCCTGACTCTGGTCGCCGGGAGGGCCCTGACCGAGGCCAGCGGTGGCATCGACCTTGTGTCGGTGCGCGCCGTGGCCTCAACCGGGGTCGACTTCGTCTCCGTTGGGGCGCTGACCCACTCGGCGCGGGCGGTCGATCTGGCGCTGGATTTCGCCGGCGGGCATCGGGATTCGAGGACCGGCTCCCGATGAACATTGACGCCGAGATTCTGACCGCGTTGCGCTGCTCCGGCGCCGGTTCCCTGTCCGGGGCCGATCTGGCCCAGCGTCTGGGAGTCAGCCGCGCGGCCGTGTGGGCGCGCATCGAGGATTTGCGGGCGCTGGGCTACGAGATCACGGCCAGCCCGCACGGCGGCTACCGCCTCCTGAGCACGCCGGACGTTCTGCACGCGGATGACCTGCTGTCGCGCCTCGGCAAGACTCGAGTGATTGGTCGCGACATCCGTGTCTTCCGCGAGACCACATCGACCAACGACATCATCGAGAAGCTCGCCCGCGACGGTGTCAGGGAAGGCGTCGTGGTGTTCGCCGAGTCTCAAACCAAAGGGCGCGGTCGCCTCGGACGCCGCTGGGTCTCGCCACGCGGGGCCGGACTCTGGTTCTCGATCCTGCTCCGCCCCGTGCTTCGTCCGCAGGAGGCCACGCAACTCACGATCATGGCGGCCACCGCGCTGGCGCGCGCGATTCGGGAGCAGACCGATTTCACGCCGGAAGTCAAATGGCCCAACGACATCCTCGTGGGCGGACGCAAAGTGGCCGGCATCCTGACGGAACTCACCGCCGAACTCGATCGCGTCCGGCATGTCGTCCTCGGGATCGGGCTGGACGTGAACCAGGCGGCCGGCGACTTTCCGCCGGACCTGCGGCGCATCGCCACGTCGCTGCGCGCCGAGGCCGGACGCATCTTCGACCGGGCCGAATTGGCCGTCACCGTCCTGCGCGCGCTCGATCGCGATTACCTCCGGCTTAGGGAAGGGCAATTCGATGGGCTCGCCGCCGAGTGGGAGGATCTCTGCACCACCCTGGGCCGCGATGTCACCATTCTGCTCGGCTCCCGGCGCGTTCGCGGGCGAGCCGAATCGCTCGATTCCGAAGGCGCGCTGTTGGTGCGGACCGAGCACGGACGCCTCGAACGGATGACCGGCGGCGACGTCACGCTCGCCAAATGATCCTGGTCCTCGACATCGGGAACACCCACACGCACCTGGGGCTCGCCACAGCGCGGCGAGTCGACCGAAGTCTCGATGTGGCGACATCCGGGTGGTTTGACGGCACTGCGGCCAGAGCCGCCGCCCGTTTTGTCGGGACCTGCCCTCTGGAAGGCGCTGCTCTCTGCAGCGTCGTGCCTCGCGCCACCCAGCGCGTGCGCCGCGCGTTGTCGGACGCCTGGGGCATCGAACCCTTCGAACTCACGCATCGCACCGTGCAGGGTCTGGGGATCGACTATCCCCATCCCGCATCGATCGGGCCGGACCGCCTCGCCAACGCGGTGGCTGCGCGCCGCCGATACGGCGCCCCGGTGCTGGTTCTCGATTTCGGCACGGCCGTCACGCTCGACGTTGTCAACGAGTCCGGCGACTACGTCGGCGGCATCATCGCCCCGGGGTTGGCTGCCCTCACCGATTACCTCCACGAAAAGACCGCGTTGCTGCCGCGCGTTCGGATTCGCGAGGTGCGCACGGCCATCGGACGCAGCACCGCCGAGGCCATGCGGATCGGGGCCGTGCTCGGTTACCGCGGTCTGATCCGCGCGCTGGTCGCCGAAGTGCGGAGCGAATTGGGCTGCTCCCGCCTGCCAGTCGTGGCCACCGGCGGCTACGCCCGGCTCATGGCGCGCAGCCTGCCGGAGATTATGGCGGTCGCGCCCCGCCTGACGCTCGAAGGCGTGCTGCAAGTTTGGCAGGCCCGCCGCACGCCTCGCACCCGACAGGCGCGCGGTTCCGTCTTGGCGCGCCGATGAATGCTGATCGCACGATCCGGAATCTGGCGCTCATCGGTTTCATGGGCACCGGCAAGTCCACCGTCGGCCACGCCGCCGCGTATCAACTCGGCTTCGACTTCGTCGACACGGATCGGCTCATCGAGACGCGCGCGGGCAAGTCCGTCGCGGACATCTTCGCGCAGGAGGGCGAGGAGGTTTTTCGCGAACTCGAGCGCCAGGTGGTCGAGAATCTCGCCCAGTGCGACCGGACCGTGATCGCCACCGGGGGCGGCCTCGGGGCCAACCTCGATCACCTCGCCAGCCTCAAACGCCACGCCCTGGTCGTCTGCCTCTGGACAACCGCGGACGTGATCTGGGAACGCGTCCGCCACCATTCCCATCGCCCGCTCCTCCAGGTCCCCAATCCCCGGGCGCATATCCGCGAACTCCTCGCCCGACGCGAGCCGTTCTATCGGCAGGCCGACGTCCTTGTGAACACCGGCCCGCGTCAACTCCGTGACGTGATCCGCCACGTTCTCCGCGAATTCGCCTCGGCCAGGCGCTCGGCCCGGCGCAGATGAAAGCCGCCCTCTGCCAGCGTGCCCGCCAACTCGGGTTCGACGCCTGCCGCGTCACCAGCGCCGATCCGCCCCCCCATGCCTCCCGATTCAAAGCCTGGCTCGAGGCCGGTCGGCACGGAACAATGGCCTATCTGGTCCGGACCGCCGCCCAACGGGCCGATCCCCGGGTCCTGCTGCCCGGAGCCCGCAGCGTCGTCACGCTCGCGGCGAGTTACTGGCAGGCCCCGGCCCCGCCGCCTGCCCCGGCGTCACCGCAACTCCGCGGCTTCGTCGCCCGCTACGCGCGCCACGCCGATTACCATGACGTCCTCGCCCAACGCATCGAGCAAGTGTGCGCCTTCGTCGCGACGCTCGATGACCCCGCCCCGCGCTCGATGGCGTGCGTCGATGCCGGCCCCGTGCTCGAACGGGATTTGGCGCAGCGGGCTGGAATCGGCTTCATTGGCAAGCACACCAACCTCGTCAGCCGCCAACTCGGCAATTGGTTCTTTCTGGCCGAGATTCTCACCACGCTCGAACTCGAGCCGGACCCGCCTCAGGCCAATCGCTGCGGTTCCTGCGCACGCTGTCTCGAAGCCTGCCCCACGCGCGCCTTGATCGCCCCGTTCGAACTCGATGCCCGGCGCTGCATCGCGTATTTGACCATCGAATTCAAAGGCCCCATTCCCGTCGAGGTGCGTCCCGCCATCGGGAACCGCATCTTCGGTTGCGACGATTGCTTGTCGGTGTGTCCCTGGAACCGCTTTGCCCGAGCCGGAGGCCTGATGCGCGAACACGCTCGCCCCGACCTGGCTGAGCCTGATCTCCTCGAAATGCTCCGGCTCGACGACTCCGGATTCCGAAGCCGTTTCGCCGACACGCCGCTGGCTCGAGCGAAGCGGCGCGGCCTTCTGCGCAATGTCTGCGTGGCCCTTGGCAACATTGCAACCGCGGCTGCTCTCCCCGCCCTCGAATCCGCCGCGCGCGATCCCGAACCTCTCATCGCCGAACACGCCTCCTGGGCCCTCACGCGCATCCGACAACGCCAGGCGCACCGTCTGCTCACACGGCAGTCGGACTTCGCAAGATGACCGCGATGCGGTCTGGCCAAAGCCCGGATATGAGACCCCGCGAAGCCTTATGAAATGACCGGGCTAAGGGACGATGCCCTGGCTCGCGCCCCATCCGGGGCCGCAGACCACGGCGTTGAGGAAGATTCTCATCGGGCCGCGGGTCGCGCCGCGGAAAGTCGGCGAAGTCGAGAAGAGAATCACCTGGCCGCGCCCAAGACGTTCCCGGGTGACGCAGGCGGAGTTGGCGAGGCGATGGGCCGCCTCGGGCCAGAGCAAGCCGCTCATGCGGAGATAGGTCTCCGTGTCGGGCGGTGGCGCGCACCAGCCGAGTCGGGCCGGCTCCTTCCCGTCTTTCTTGTCGGTGTCTTTGGTTGCGTTGGCTTGCGGGTCGGACGGATCGGACGGATCAGATGGATCGGGCCGACTCCGTCGCTCTCCAGTCCCGGCGGCTGCGGACGCGTTGTTCGCAGGGCGGGCCGCCACCCAGTGACCGTACCGCACCGGGGCTTCGACGCCCTCGGCTGCCATCAGGATGGGTTGCGTGTCTGCCAGAATCGGCAGCATCTCGCCGCAACCGGCTGTGAGCCAGTGGTCGGTGTCGACCCTGGCGGCGAGAAAGGCCCCTTGAGGCATGAAGAGCGACTGCCAAGCCTCGCGTTTCCTGAGTTCCTTTTCATCCGGGTGCGCCCCCTTGACCGTTTGCCAAGGGTACTCGAGATCGGGCTTGGCCACATGCCGCCAAATCTCGTCCAAAGGCGGAACGACGCCGGTCGAGCCCTCCCATTCCCGCAGAATCGCCAATTCGTACTCGGGCAGCCTGTCGAGGACATCGCCCAGCAATCTGACTCTGCTGAACTCGGCTTTCGGGGCGACAAAGGCGTTCACCGAGGCCGCGACGGCGATCAGGGTGCCGCCCCCGCGCACCCACTCCTTCAGACCGTCGAGCAGACCCGTCGGCAGTGCGGACCACGTTTCCGGAACGATCAGGACATTGTAGCGGGAGAGGTCGCCGGGGTTGCCATCGATCTCGAGGTGGCTGTGGCGAATTCCGAGGTGTTGGTCAATCGCCTGCCAGATCGAGCCGTAGTCGGTCGAACTGAATCGGCCCCGCGCCAGCACGCCGATGCGCGGCGGTTCGAGGCGGCGGAAGTGGCGGCCGCCAAGGTCGGGGAGGTCGCCCTCGCCCAGGCCGGTTGTGAGCCCCGCGGCCGGGAGGCCCAGTTCCATGGCCGTGCGCTCGATCATCTCGCGCCAGTTGCCGCTGAAGTCCCGGTTGTCCAGTCGAGTCACAACGATCGAACCGCGGGCGAAATCGCGGCCGTCGAAGCGAAATGATTTGTCGGATGCGCGGACCTGGATTCCACGCTCCATCAGGCGGGCGGCGGCGGTCACCGCGTGATCGTCGGCCCCGTCGAAGACGAACGCGACCGGCGCATCGACCTCGTCGAGGATGGCGGCGGGTTTCGATGGCGGGTCAAATGGCTTTGTGCCTTCGGGCAGGTCGGTCGGGAGCGTGAACGCTTCGAGCCCAAAGAGCATGGTCAGATTCCACGCCGTGGTGTCATAGATGCGGGACCGGCCAAAACGCAGAAGCTCCTTGCGCTCCTCGGCGAGGCTCTGAGGTGTGAAGTGCGGGTCGAATTCGAGCAGGGCGCTGACAAGATGGGCCAGCGGTTGGCGGTTGGGGATCAGGAGCGTTCCGGCAGGCAGTGCGCAGTTCTGCCGTTCCCGACCCAACTGATCCAGGGCGCGCGGCGCGCTGATTCCAGCGGTCGCCTGGTGAAGTTCGATGCCTTGGAGCCGGAGCAGGTCGACGAGAGCCGCCAGCCGGCTCTGGTTGGCGGTGGGCGGGATGGCGAACGTGCGCTGGCCGTATGGGCCGCCGGGGTCCAGCGCCGCCTTGCGGGTTTGGTAGAAGTACTCGCGGAGCTGCCGGGCATTGCGTTCGAGGGTTTCCAGATTGGCCATCGCCCCCACGATGTGGTGGTGAACGGATTCCCTGTAGCTGAGAAGGCGTCCGCCGGGGCGACGCACCCCGTCTTCCGCCACGCGCGCCTGCTCGTAGAGGATTCCCACGGCGCCACGGCACGAACTCCAGCCGTCGGAATACCCCGGATACCACTCCTCATGCCACTCGCCTGTGAAGTAGAGGAATGGAATGCGGTCCATCGCGCGGGCTTGGTCTCGGGCGAAGAGGAGTCCCCAGTCCGCCCGGCCCGCGGGGATGTTGGGGTTGACGGGCTCGCGCGGGGGCGAGAACAGGTGGGTCGCCTGGGACCCCATGCCATGGGCGTCAACGAACAACTGGGGATTCCAGCGGCTGACCTCGCGAATCCGGCCGCGGGTCTCGGGATGCACCCCGAGGGCCCAATCCCGGTTCAGGTCGAACAGATAGTGGTTCCCGCGTCCGTAGGGCCAGTATCCTTCGTGGACCAGCGATTGGTCGTCGAGGTTCGGCAGGGCGCCGCGGTGTTCGGCGATCATCTTCACGAACCGATCGCGCCCGTCCGGATTCATCAGCGGGTCGATGATAATCACCAGGTTGGCCAGCAGTTGGGCTGTCATCGAGTCCTCCGCCGCCACCAGGTGATAAGCGAGCGCCAATGCGGCGTCCGAGCCCTCGGTCTCGTCGCCGTGAATCGTGTGCGCGAGCCAGGCAACTGCCGGCAGAGTGTCAATCAACCCGCGCGCGTCCACGTCGCTGATGCCGCGCGGATCGCCAAGACGAGCCAGGCCCGATTGAATCTGGTCGAGCCGGGCAAGGTTGGCAGGGGCCGTGACCAGCAAGTAATGGAGCGGGCGGTTCTCGTGGCTGCGGGCGTACTCGACCAGGCGCGTCCGATCGAGCGCAACAGCATTCCAGGCCTTGAGACAGCGCTCGATTTCGGCGGCGGTACTGGCGCGTTCCCCGGCGGCAAATCCAATCAGGCTCTCCTGGGTGGGCACGTCAGCCCGGTAGGTCGCGCCGGGGAAGAAGGCGTTGGTGTAAGCCAAGCCCGAGACCGGGACCGGCGGGAGGCCGTCCGCGGGGCGATCGTGTTGGCCCAAAGCGGTCAACATCAGAGCGACGGCCAGGCAACCGGCAAAACCATGGGCGTGAGAAGCGAACGAACGCTCGAGGTGGAAGCGAAGGCGAGTCATCGGAGCCATCATGGCGAACCAGAGCCGCCGGCGCCACTCGAAAGTCACTCGGACCGGCCTTGCGGCGCATCTGGTTGTTGCCGGTGTTCTGTCGCCCGGTGAGGGCACCGGGGCCCGTGCTCTGCGCGGACACACCAAGACGGTGTTTGGCGGCGACGAGCCCTGCCCCCCGATCAAAGAGGGGGATGAACCCGCTGCACGAGGGTCCGATCAGTCCTCTTCGGCGGGGATCACTTGCCACTCGTGGACCCCTGCGGCCCATTGTTCCTGGAGTTGAACGACGAGGCGCAACGCGGTGGTCGTCACCGGCTCGAAACTGACGGCGCACCAGCCATCGAGTTGGATCGGGTATTCCGAAACCCCGGCCACGGACCTCCACTGCTCGCCGTCGAGGCGCTCGATCCGCCAGGAGGCGGGAACCCGGCAGGCGCCGCGTCCGGTGTCGTCGAACCAGTAGACGCGGGCGCCGGCGACGCTGACCGGCTGTTTCCAGGTGTATTGGGCCCATTCGGATTGGTTCTTGTGGGGCCACCAATGGCAAAGGGCCGGCGGCTGTTCGTCGGATTTCTTCGGTTCGAGCCCGTCATTGATTCCCTGCGGCTGGCTGTTGCTGTTGGCGAACGAGACGGTGACGGCAGCCTGGGTCTCGAGTCCGCCGGCGAGAGGCACGGGCGGGACGATTGGAAGCCAGACCCGCATCGCGCCTGCAGCCCGGTTGTCCCATGCGAAGTACGGGATTGCAGTGACCGGCACCCGTCGGGTCGGCACGGAGGGCTGGTAGAGCTGGCCGGTCCAGACGCGATCCGGCGCGATCTCGCCCGTGCCTTGAAGTCCGACAACGCCACCCGGGAGGTGCGGGGCGCGGACGGTTGCCAGTTCGGCGGAGACGGGGACGCAGATCGAGGCGAGCGACTCGGTGTGATCGCAGGCCTCGAAGCAATAGACCAGCGGCCCCCGCTGGAGCGCGACCAGACCGCGGTTCTCCTTCACCAGCGGATGCGCCACCATGCGCTGGACGGGCATCGGCAGGTTCAGATCGACCGTGTCGCCGGTCCGCCACTCGCGCGCCAAAACGGCATAGCCCCTCTCGATGGTCAAGGGCGTCACCGGCTGCTGATTGACCGCAAGAGTCGCGCCCTCGCACCATCCTGGCACCCGCAACCGCAGCTCGAAGCGGCAGGGCGAAGGAACCTCCGGACGCAGCGTGACCCGCCCCTCCCAGGGATATTCGGTCGCCACTTCGAGTTTGACGGGGCTGCCTCCGAGGGTGGCTTTGGCCGACCCTTGAATGTAGAGATTCACCCAAAGCGACTCATCGGACGCCGCATAGGCATAGCCGCCCAGGGAGGCCAGGGTCCGGGCAACATTCGGGGGGCAACAGGCGCAACCGAACCACGGGGATCGGTGGTGGGCGCCGGAGCTGGCCAGAGGGTTGACGTAGAAGAAGAGGGTCCCGTCGAGCGAGACCCCGGCCAAGACACCGTTGTAGAGCGAACGCTCGAAAACATCGGCATAGCGGGCGTCGCCATAAAGCAGGGCCAACCGATGATTCCATTGCGCCAGCGCCACCGACGCGCAGGTCTCCTGGTACGCAGTCGCGTTGGGCAGGTCGTAGTCGGTGGTGAACCCTTCGTTATGACTCGAAGGGCCAATGCCGCCGGTCAGATACATGTTCTTCTGGCTTGTGTTGCGCCAGACGCGCCCCAGCATGCGCAGGAGACCCGGATCCGAGGTCTCGGCGGCCACATCGGTGGCGCCGCTCATGAGGTAGGCCGCCCGCACGGCGTGGCCCTTGATGTTGCGGTGTTCGAGAATCGGCACGTCATCCTGCCAGTATGTGCCGTCGTAGCGGTCGAGGGGTGTCTTGTGTTCCTCGGCAAAAAAACGCCGTCCCCGATTCTCGACAAAAAACCTGGCGAGATTGAAATAGCGGCGCTCTCCCGTCACGCGCCAGAGCTTGACCAGCGCCAGTTCGATTTCAGGATGACCTGGGTATCCCATCCGTTTGCCCGGGCCATCGCCGAACAGGGCGTCGATGTGATCGGCGAATCGGATCGCGACATCGAGCAAGTCGCGCTTGCCGGTGGCCTGGTAATGGGCGACGGCGGCCTCGAAGAGGTGGCCGGCGCAGTACAATTCGTGCCAATCCCGAAGATTCGCCCACCGGCGATCCGGTTCCTTCACCGTGAAGTGGGTGTTCAGATAACCATCCCGCTGCTGGGCCTTGGCAATGGCGGCGATGATGCCGTCGAGCCGCCGCCCCAACTCCGGATCGGGGTCCGTGGCCAGGGAACAGAACGCGGCCTCGAGTGCCTTGTAAAGGTCCGAGTCCATAAACACGGGGCCCGTGTACCCGTTCGTCGCCCCGGCGCCCGCCAGTTCGAAGTTCTGGAGATTGCCGGATTTCTCGAGCATGGCCAGATTGGCGGGGATCGAGGCAAGGCGGTTGGTCGCTCGCCGGGGCGCCCAGAACGAGTCGGCAATGACGACGTCGGTGAACGGTACGGCGCGCAGTTTCGGCAGGGGGACGGCCTCGCCCGCCGCGATCACCCGGGCGAATGGCCCGGCGAGCATCAGGCCGGCGCACAAGGCGAGAGAGCAACGGTCAGCGATTGGATTCATGAATTGAGTCGGCGACAACACGGCTGGTGATTGTCGCCAGCATCGGTAGAACCCGCGCCGGGGAGCGTCAAGCAGATTCGCCGATTGCTTTTGGGTTGCTTTTGCGTTTGACCGTCGGCTTGCGCGGCGGGTAGGTTGCCCCCTTGCTTTGACCTATGTTTGCCACGATTCGTAAACACCAGACCTGGCTGTGGGGCTTCATTATCGCCGCAGTCATCGTCAGCTTCGTCATTTACTTCACGCCCACGTCCGGACGAGGCCGTGGGGGAGGCGGCGGGCGATCCCAGTTCGGGACGCTCGACGGGCGCCCGATCTCCCGACAGCAATACATCGACGCCTACGGCGATGTCCGCCTCTCCTACTTCCTGAGGTTCGGCTCATGGCCGGACGATGCGGATGCCCGGCGGGCGGGCTTCAACGAAGGACAGGAGACGCAGAACCGCCTGGTCTTGATCGATCGGCTCGATGCCCTGAACATCCAGGTCAGCGAATCGGCGGTGGCCCAGTGGATCATCGACAATTTCGGCGGCGACCAACCAGCCACAGCCAAGGCGAAGTACGACAACTTCGTCGCTGAACTCCGCCAACGCCACGGGGTGTCCGAACAGGCTCTCCAGGGCTTCATCCGGCGCGATATCGGCATCAACCACCTGGCCGAGGTTGCAGGACTCCCGGGCAAGCTCATCACGCCGCGCCAGGCAACCGAGCTCTTTCAGGAGGAAAACGAGAAGATCGTCGCTGAGGCTGTGGTCTTTCCCGCGTCGAATCACATCGCCAGCGTCCAGTTGGACCCCGCGGCCATCGGCCAGTTCTACTCGAATCGACTCAGCGTCTATCGCACGCCTGACCGCGTCCAGTTGCACTACCTCCGCTTCGACGTGACGAATTACCTGGCGCAGGCCGAGGCCGCCCTGGCCCGGCGCACAAACCTGGCCGCCGAGATCGAGCGCATCTACCTGTCGAGCAATCCCAACGCCTTCGTCGACACCAATGGCCAGGTCATGGCACCCGAGGCGGCCAAGGAGCGAATCCGCAGCCAGACCCAGCGCCAGCAAGCCCTCGCCGAGGCCCACAAGGCAGCCGCCCTCTTTGCCACCGCGTTCGAGACGATGACCAATCTGACGGCCGACACCCTCGTCGCTCAGGCGGCCGAAAAGGGGCTGGTCACGGCCGTCACCCAGCCGTTCGCCGAGACGGAGTCTCCGCAAGGGCTTCGAGTGCGAGAGAATTTCGTCAGCATGGCTTTCAAGCTGACATCCGAAGACCCCGTCTCACTCTCCCCCATCCGCGGCGAAGACGCGGTCTACTTGATTGCGCTCAAGCAACGCATCCCGAGCCAAGTCCCCGCGTTGGAAGACATTCGAACGCGCGTCGAGCAGGAGTTCATTCAGGACCAGGCTGTGCGGCTCGCCCGCGAGGCCTGCACCAATTTCGTGAATCAACTGACCAATGGGTTGGCGCAAGGCAAGACCTGGGCCGCCATCCACGCCGAGGCGGGTCTGACTCCAATCGCCCTGCCCAAGTTCGGAGTCGCCTCGGGCCCGGTCCCCGATTGGGACCGTCGCGTCGATCTCAACCAGGCGCGCCGGGTGGTGCGCACGCTCGAAGCCGGCAAGCCGACCGACGCACTCAGCACGCGCGATGGCGGTCTGGTCCTCTATGTCAAGGAACGGGTGCCAGTCACCGACGCGGAACTCAAGGAAGAGTTGCCCGGATACCTGGCCAAGCTGCGGCAAACCGCGGAATACCAGGCCTTCAACGACTGGTTCCGCAAACAGGTCGAACAAAGCCGCATCGATACCGGCTTGGTTAAAGAGGGGACGGAATAGCCGTCTCGCATGACCAGTCCAATCAAGCTCTCATCGCCGCCCACCCACGAGTACTGGGAAATCCCGGTCCTCTTCGAAGACGATTCCCTGCTGGCGCTCGACAAACCGGCCGGACTCCTCACCTCGCCCGACCGGAATGAACCGGCCCGACCCAGCCTGATGGCCCTGCTTCATGCGGGCATCCGAGCAGGCGCTCCATGGGCACGAGCCCGCGGTCTGGGCTACCTCGCCCATGCAGATCGGCTCGATGCCGAAACGTCTGGCCTGCTCCTTCTCGCGAAAAGCAAGCAGGTCCTGATCACGCTGGCCAATCACCTTGGCAGCGGAACGCCGGCCAAGACCTTCGTCGCCCTGGTTCGGGGCGCCCCAGCCAAAGCGGCGTTCGATGTCGTCGCCAAGCTGGCTCCCGATCCCCGCCAGCCGGGACGAATGCGCGTGGACGCCCAGCGAGGCAAGAAATCGGTCACGGCCTGTCAGGTCGAGGAGTCGTTTGCGGGTTACACACTCTTGCGGTGCTGCCCGCACACCAGCCGCGGCCATCAAATCCGCGCGCATTTGCGGTCGCAACGCCTGCCCATTGTCGGCGATTCGCTCTACGGCGGCCAACCGCTCTGGC
>DAOOQY010000049.1:0-12525 GCA_035389025.1 Verrucomicrobiota bacterium | reverse complement strand
GGTCTTCGCCTGGCCCACGACCCGCCGCACACCCCTGATCGCCGCCCTCCCCAAGATGCTCTTCCCCGCCCTGGTGATCGTGCCGGGGATGATCGCCGTCACCCTGGCCTCGCTGGGCAAAGACGGCTATCGGCTCCCGCCCAAGATGCTGGTCGAGAGCGCCTACGCCAAAGCCGTCCCGGCCGCGAAAGAGGCGGCCAGCCAAAAGCTCGATGCCGAAGCCGCCGCGAAACGCATCGGCGAAGCCGCCGGCGCGAAGATGTTCCCCGATCGCGTCGCCGCGTTGCTCGAAGCCGCTCCGACACTCGACGACAAGTCACTGCGCAACCATCTCCAGAACGCCGTCGCCGACACCGATTACGACGGCGTGATTCTCTCGCTGGTCAAGAGATACTGCCCGTCCGGGCTCCTCGGCCTCGCCTTGACGGCCCTGCTGGCGTCGTTCATGTCGGGCATGGCGGGCAACGTGACCGCCTTCAACACGGTCTGGACCTACGATCTCTACCAGGCCTACATCCGTCCCAACAAGAGCGACCAGCACTACATGTGGATGGGGCGCGTGGTGACGGTGGCGGGCGTGCTCCTGAGCATTGCCTGCGCCTACTTCGCCAGCAATTACTCGAACGCGATGGACATCGTTCAACTCGTGTTCGGCTTCGTCAATGCCCCGCTCTTCGCCACCTTCCTGCTGGGGATGTTCTGGGCGCGCACCACTTCGCACGGCGCCTTTTACGGGCTCCTGGGCGGCACGCTGACCTCGGCGGCGTTCCATTCGCTCACCCTGGCCGCCGGCAACAACCCCGGCCTCAAGGGAGGGTACCTGGGCGTCGCCCAGACGTTCCCCAGCGAAATGGCCCAGAATTTCTGGCTCGCCAGCTTCGCGTTCACCGCCTGTTTCCTGCTGACCCTGGTCATCTCGCTCGCCACGCACCGAACCAAGACGAACGAGGAACTCAAGGGCCTGGTCTACTCCCTCACCCCGAAGCTCAAGGACGAGGAGCAGGCCTGGTATCTGAAACCGACGACCATTGGCTGGGCGCTCCTGGCCGGCTGCGTCGTTCTCAACATCCTCTTCTGGTAAGGCCCAAACTGCACTCCGATTGATTTATGCTCGATATCCGCTGGCCCATCGGTCTCATGTTCACGCTGGTCGGAGCCCTCCTGGTCCTCACCGGGGCGCTCTCCGGCCCCGAAAGCTACCAGCGCTCGCTGGGAATCAACATCAACCTCTGGTGGGGGCTTGTCCTCCTGCTCTTCGGAGGCCTCATGGCCCTGTTCGCCTGGCGCGCTAAGGGTCGTCCGGACCAGCCCAATGCCCGGAGTCCGGGCTCGCGCCAGAATCCCTGAACGCCCCCCTGACGTCGACAACTCGAATCCGACCATGAACAGACACATTCCGACCCTGGCAGCCTGCATCACCATGCTCCTGACGTTGACCCCGTCCGCCGCGGTCACCCTGCCGTCCGGCGTCAAGAAATCCAACTACGGCACGATGCCCGATGGCACGGTCATCGAGCAATACACACTGACCAACGCCAACGGCATCGTCGCCAAGATCATCACCTACGGCGCGCTCATGACCGAACTGCACGTGCCCGATCGGCAGGGCAAGCTCGGCGACATCGTCCTGGGCTTCGACAACCTCGAATCCTATCTCAAGGGCCACCCCTACTTCGGCGCAACCATCGGACGCGTCGGCAACCGCATCGCCAAGGGCAAGTTCACCCTCGATGGCCGCGACTACACGCTGGCCCGCAACGACGGCCCCAACCATTTGCATGGCGGCGTTCGCGGTTTCGACAAAGTCGTTTGGAAGGCCGAGATCGTCCCGGCCAAGAACGGCGCAGCCGTCCGATTCGCCTACGTCAGTCCGGACGGTGAAGAGGGGTATCCCGGGACCCTGAGCGCGACGGTCACATACACATTGACCGACACAGATGAACTGCGGCTCGATTACACGGCCAAAACGGACAAGGCGACGCCGGTCAACCTGACCAATCACACCTATTGGAATCTGGCCGGCGGCGGCGATATCCTCAGCCACGTCCTCACCCTCAACGCGGACAACTACACGCCCGTCGATAACACCCTGATCCCGACCGGCGCGATCGCCCCGGTCAAAGGCACCGTGATGGATTTCACCACGCCAATGCCCATTGGCTCGCGCCTGCTGTCCCTCGACAACAGCCCGCGCGGCTACGATCACAACTACGCCCTCAACGACGCCGGCAAAGGCATGCGGCTCGCCGCCACCGTGTGCGAGCCCGGCACCGGACGGGTTCTCGAGACATTCACCGAAGAACCGGGCGTCCAGTTCTACAGCGGGAATTTCCTCGACGCCACGCTCGAAGGCAAAGGCAAGACCGTCTACCATCAGTACTACGGATTCTGTCTCGAGACCCAGCATTTCCCGGATTCGGTCAACCAGCCCAACTTCCCGTCCACCATCCTCCGTCCCAAAAAGACCTACAAGACCGCCACGATCTACAAGTTCTCCGTCAAATAGCCGGCGGCATCCGCCAGCACGCGCTGCGAGGTCGCGAAGCGGCCCTTCGCGCCTGGGTGGCGAGGCCCTTGAGGGGCCCCGGTGCGCCGGCTTGCAGCCGGCTTAGAGCGCGCGACGTGGCCGCAGCGGTTCAGTGGCGCAATGGCTCCTCCTAACAAAACCGAACTTCCTGCGAACCGAGGAGTTGGGAGTTGAGAGTTGGACGTTGAACGTTTCAGGTTCATCGGGGCAAGTCGCATTGAATCGTTGACTCAACATTGCTTATGTCCCGGACCTCATGGCGTTTGGATCGCGCTGCCACCGGCGTGCTGGTGGTTGACATTCAGGAGCGGCTGTTGCCGGCCATTTTCGAGCGCGACCGGGTCGTCGCCGAAACGCTCCGCCTGGTCCGAGGCGCGGGCGTCCTCGACCTGCCGCTGTTCGCCACCGAACAGTACCGCAAGGGGCTCGGGCCAACGGTGCCCGAGGTGGCCGAGGCGATCCCCGGGTTCGCTCCGTTCGAAAAACTCGCCTTCAGCGCCTGCGGCGCACCCGGCCTGACCGATGCGATGCGCGCCCGGGCAATCAAGGACGTGCTCGTCTGCGGGATCGAAGCCCATGTCTGCGTCTGCCAGACGGCGCTCGATTTGCTCGAACACGGTTTCCGCCCGTTTGTGATCGCCGATGCCGTTTCGTCGCGCACACCCGAGAGCTGGCGTCTGGGCCTGGATCGCATGCGCCAGGCCGGCGCCGTGATCGCATCCAACGAGATGGCCCTGTTCGAGTTGCTCGAAAGGGCGGGCACCGACGATTTCAAGGCGATTCTCTCCCTGGTGCGGTGAGGCAATGGGGCCGATCACTCGAACTGGTTCGGTCGCAGTGATTGAGTGGCTGAGCTTCTCGACAAGCACGGCGGATTCCGCCAGATCCACTTGTTTACGCTGGCGACCATTGTGCAGCTCGAGACGCTGCGCTTCTGCCGCCGGTTCCTGACGCATGACCAGCGGGAAGCCAGCGCGAAATTCTACGATCCCAAAGGCCGGCAATACGACCAGATGACCCAAACCGCGCGGAGCGGCCGGCAGAACATCATCGAGGGCTCGGAGCGTTCGTCCACCTCGAAGGACACCGAGATGAAACTCACCGACGTGGGGCGGGCGAGCCTGAGCGAACGACGCGGCGACTACGAGATTCTCATCCTGGACCGGGGCGATCTGCCTTGGTCGTGCGATTCGCCGGAAGCCCGGGCGGTGAACCCAGATCGAGGCAAGGCTATGGTTTGACCCCTAATAATGCTAACTTCGGTCAATTTAGCAGTTGCCAACAAACTGCTAAATTGAAATACATTAGTAGTAATTTGGCGATGAAAATGCCGCAGAAACCGCCGTCATTTCGGGAATTGCTCAGCCAACAGGACGCAAACCAGCGCCTGAACGCCATCTTGGATTTGTCCCGCACGCCTTACGCAGACTATCCGCATTGGGAGAAGCTGCGGCATTTACCTGCGCCCGCCGGGTTCACTTCTGAAGAATGGTGGCTGGCGGTCAAGTTCCAACGCACTGGGGCGTCCAAGCCCCTGCCTCTTCTGGACAAGTTGGGGCGGCCTTTCAGCTTCTGCGTGCCGGACCCGGTGCAAGCGGAGTTGCATGAGATCGACGTGGGGGCTGGTTCCGCCATCGGAATCCCGGAGCCGATCACCAATCCGCAGACCCGAGACCGCTACCTCATCCGCTCCCTCATCGAAGAAGCAATCACATCCAGCCAGTTGGAAGGCGCCGTTACGACCCGCGAGGTCGCCAAGGAGATGATCCGCACCGGCCGCCCACCGCGCGACACCAGCGAGCAGATGATCCTGAACAACTACGTTACCATGCAGCGGATCACGGAGTTGAAAAAGGAGCCGCTCTCGCCCGAGACGGTGCTGGCGATTCACCGCTTGGTTACGGAGAAAACCCTCGACGATGCAGCGGCGGCTGGGCGTTTTCGCCGGCCGGACGAACAGCGGGTCGTCGGAAACGACTTCGGCGAGGTTTTTCACGAGCCGCCACCGGCCGCCGAACTGCCTGCGCGATTCCAGGCCATGTGTGACTTCGCCAACGGAAAGTCGCCCGGCTATTTCGTCCACCCGGTCGTCCGGGCCATCGCGCTGCATTTTTGGCTGGCCTACGATCACCCGTTTGTCGATGGCAACGGACGCACGGCTCGGGCGCTCTTTTACTGGGCCATGCTGCACGCGGGCTATTGGCTGTTTGAGTTCATCTCCATCTCGAACATCCTGCGCAAAGCCCCGGTCGAATATGGCCGCTCGTTTCTCCACACGGAGACGGACGATAACGACCTCACCTATTTTCTCGTCGCGCAGACCAAAGTCATCCGCCGGGCGATTGTCGAATTGCACGACTACATCGCCCGCAAGACCACGGAGGTCCGGGAAGTGGAGGCGCGTCTGCGGGCGCTGGGCCTTTTCAACCACCGGCAGGCAGAGTTGATCAGGCACGCCCTCAAACATCCGTTCCAGGAATACAGCATCGCCAGCCACCAGAAGAGCCACAATGTGGTGTATCAGACCGCTCGCACGGATTTGCTCGGCCTCCACGAGCGCGGCGTCTTGGACCAAAAGAAACGAGGCCGCAAAATCCTGTTCATGGCTTCGCCCGCCTTGACGGATCGGCTGCGCAAGCTGGAGAGGGAGGCCCGCAACGCATGACGAAGGCAGGCTACATCGCATTGCCGGCCGTCAAGCGACTCTCGGGACATCCCAGCCCAGCAGCCATCTTGCAGGTGATCGCCGCCCTCGACGCCCAATCCGCCAAAGTGCTTGAAAACATCAAGCAAACCCTGAACGGCAACCCTGCCGAACCGTCGCAGTCCGACACGCTGCCAGCCATCCCTCCGAAGACGAATGCTGCGGCCGCTTTTGTGCCGCAGCCGCTATTTGGCGGGCACCGTCGCGCTGAAGACGACGACACTGCTGTCCCGGTCAAATCGGTATCCAGCCAACTGCACATCCAATAGGGTAAACTTGAACACTTGGCCCGGGGCGGCTTTGACCAGAGGCGCCGCAAATGTGACGGCGCCGACTGCATCCGTGACGCCAGCGACCGCCGCTTGCAGCGGCGCCGAATCCAGGAACCATTGTCCGGAAACCGAAGCTCCCGCGACAGGGCTCTGCGACTGATCGCGGACCGCGACACTTGCGACCGCCTTCCAGTTCTTGCCCGCCGCGGCCAAAGAACCGTCCGTGGTCGCCAGAAGGGTCGGCAACGAACTAGGGATCGCGAAGACCGCGGCGGAGAGACCGCTTATTCTTCCGCCCGTATCGACCGCCTCCACGGCATAATAGTATGTCACGCCATTCTCGAGGCCTGCATCCAGGTATGAGCTGGCTGAGACAGGTTCTTGGTTCAGACAGACCATCGCCTCTCCGTCCAACCCGCGGTAGACATTGTAGCCGTCGATGTCCGCTTCGCTGCTCGGGCTCCAGGCCAGCATCACCTCACCATCCCCCGCCACCGCGGTGAGATTGGACGGAATCGAGGGCGCGTACAGATTCTCCAGAGCGACCGACACCGCCGGACTCGGGGCGCTTTCGTTCCCGACCGAATCGACTGCCGAAACCGTGTAGCTGTAGGTTCCTCCCGAAGTCACCTGGTCGACAAAGCCGGGTGTGGCGGATGTTCCGACCGTGATCTCACCCCGGTAGACTCTGTAATACGCCACATCGCTGGGATTACTCGCTGTCCAGGCCAATTGGGCCGTCAGGTCCATGCCCCCGTCCGTGATCTGGGTCGCCACCAGATCGGATGGAACCGCGGGGGGATCGAGATCCGGCTCTCCAGCAACGATCGCCGCCCAGAGGACGTCCACACTCACCTTCCCTTTCTTCTCCTTGGCAACCGAGGCGCTGTCTTTCAGACGCACATCGATGCAGTAACATCCGCGGGCGCCATTCCAATACAAATGCCCAGGCCCGAGAGTGAAGAGGCCGCCGGTGTTGGGTGGGAGGGATTCGAAAGACTGGCTCGCGGGGTTCCACACCATGATCGTCAGATCCTCGGCGAATCGGTCTGCGTTGACCCATGTCAACTGCACGTCAAGCGAGATCGAGATCACCTCGGCGGGAGAAGCCGATGTGCCGAGGGTGTAGACGACATCGAGTGACGATCCGACCCCGTCCGGCACCTCCGTGATTGTCTGGACAAGCCCGTCGGAAGGAGGCGTCAAGCTGGCGTACGATCCCGACAGCGTTCCCGTCCCGACAGGGTCCGCGAGCACATAGGCATTAACGTCCGGCGCGGCCGTCGTGAAATCGGTGCTGGCTTGTCTCGTGAATCCGGCGAGATCGGTCGAATCCACGTTGACGCTGTAGGACGAACCCTCGCTGAGGCCGGTGAGCAGCACTTCGTGATACAGAACGCGGTTCATGTCCTCGAAGACGAAGCCGCCGCATTCCAGCCAGGTCGTCGACGGCTCCACGGTGCGCCATCGGACGCGCGCGCTGGCGCGTGTGATCTCGACCACATCCAGATCCTCGATGATGGGCGGCGCGCCCGCCAAACCCATGAGCCAGTCTTCCATGACGAAAAAGGTCTCCGTGTTGTCGATCAAGGATCCGTCCAGAGCGGGCGGCCACGAGCCAAAAACGGGAACGTTCCGGGTGCTGTGTCCGGTCGAGTAGAGGGTCATGGCCGGGATTGTGCCCGGCGTGATTCCTTGTCCATCGACAACATCGAGCAATCCGGTTTCGTGATCGGCGGTGACCAGGATCAGGGTGTCGCCCAACAGATCGCGGCTCGAGAGCCATTGGGAAACGGCTGCGACAGCCGCGTCGAATTGCGCAACCTCAGGCGGCAGGTCACCCTTCGCATTGTCCGTGTTGCCCTCGTGGCTGATCTTGTCGATCAACGCTCCCTCGACCATCAGGAAGAAACCGCCGGGAGCCTGGGTCAGCCACGCGAGAGCGGCGGTGGCCATCTGGCTGAGGCGAGGCTCGGTATTGTCTGGCGAACGATCGTTCTCCCGGGTCAATGGACCGGCTGTGAAAAGTCCCAATACCCGTCCAGAAGTGGGAGTGATTCCCAAGAGTGTTTGCGCCGAACCCGCAAACACATACTCAAGCGACACGGCGTCGGTTACGAATGTCGAGAGGTATCCGCCTCCCAACAAGACAGTCGGCAAACTCGGGCTGTGCAGGGCATCGCCCCAGAGATAGTCGTTTCGAATCTGAGCAGTGTAATCCCGGGAAGCCTCGTGGGCGCCGAAGGCGGCCGGTGTGGCTCCCACAATGTCATCGGTGGTGACAATGCCGGTTCGCAGCCCGGCGTCTCTTGCCCGTTCGAGAATCGTTCTCACGGGCAAGCCGGCTGCGTTCATGCTGATGGTGCCGGCGGACGGATGCTGGTAACCGGTGGCGAGAGCGGTTCCTGCGGTCGCCGAATCCGTCACGCCTCCACCTGGCAGCACCGTAATCGCCGCCCCTGCATACGGCAGGGTTTCCATGAACAAGGGCGTTGTGTCAGTTCCATTGAGGTAAAGCCTTCCCGCCTGAACGTGCTCGAAACCCATGCCGTCTCCGATGAAGAGGACGATATTGCGCGCGCACACGGATGGCGAACCGCTGAGCAACCCTGTGATAAGAATCAACGCCGAGATCCTTGGTATCATGAAAGAAATCTGATCAAGCAGCTTCCGCCAGTCAACGAGAAACAGACCCTGAGGTCTCCGACTATTGACGGGCCTTCACGCAGCCAGTTTGAGGGTGCAGTGCAATCGCCCGAAATCTGCGCCGCCGGCGACGGATTTCGGAGGGCCGTTCCCGTCACTCCGGGATTTGCCCTCCTACTTTTCGCTGCGGCCCTGCCGCGCTGTATCTCTGCGGTTCAATCCCGGACGGTGACTGTTGTCGAATGGGATTCACCACAGAGGCGCAGAGCACACAGAGGGAAGAGCACCTCATGCAGCGGGGCGTGATCAGGACCCGATCACATCCGACCGGCCCGCAGGCGGCCACAACCGCCTGCGCGGCGTTGCTTGGATTCGTGTGATTTGCTTTGTGGCCAAAGTCTGTCGCGACCACACGAATTTCGCGCTCCGTCACCGGACGCGGCGGTCAGATCCCGCATGAAGACTGCTCGCCCTCTATCGGACGGCTGGCGTTGCGCCGGATCGTGCCGGGGCCCCCGGCGCCAGCGGCGCGCGAGCCGGTTCGTTTCGGAAAGGGCCTGTGAGGTAATCGAGCAACGACTCGATTTGGCGGTCGGTCAGCGGCCCTCCTTCATCGATGGCCCAGGCCGGCATGAGCCCGCCCGGTTTCCCCTTCGCAATCCAGCCCGACCAGTAAGCCCGATCCGTGGGCTTGTTCAGGACCCGCAAGTCGGGGACCGCCGCAGCCCGGCGTTGGGCCTCGTGGCAAATGCCGCAGGCGCTCTTGAACAGCGCCTGCCCATGCTGCGCAATCACGGGCTGCAAATGGCACGCGGCACAATCCCCCTTGAAAACCGCCTGGCGATCCGCCAACGCGACCTGCAGGTTCCGCGCGCGGTCCGCCGCGGCCATCGGCGACGCCGAGTCGGGCATCGCCACACGCACCGTGAGGTAGCGGTAACCGGCCGTGCTGTCGATCGTCACAGTCTTCGTGGCCACGCCCCTCGAGCCGCGAACGTCTACCACCACGTCGAACGCGCCGCTCGCCTGCGGCTCGATTCGCCACGGAACGGACGGCAACTTCGCGACGGCGCAACCGCAGGATGTGCGCACGGCGTTGATGGTGACCGCCTCGGGCGAAGTATTCGTCAGGTGAAAGGTGAAGTAGGCTGAGGTCTCGCCCGCCTTGAGCGTGGTCTCCTTGATCAACGCGTCATAGGCGAACACCGTCTCCTGGACGCGCGCGGGCCGCGGCGCCGAGTACGGGAACCGCGTCCCGGGCTCTTGCGGCGCCAGAGGGACAGCCGGCCCGACCACGATTGCCGGGGATAAGCCCGGGATGTAAGACGGATCGGACAACGGGACGCTGACGGCCCCCGGCGAGAAACGCTGACTCACGGTCCCGGCGCGCGCGGGTGTCACGCGAGACGCCGCCGCGCTGTTCGACGACACAAGCGCCGTGGAAGGCGGGCGGGCCGAAACCGGGCCGGCGGGTGTCGCGCGGGCCGGCGGTGCCGGCGGCAGTGGCGGTGGTGTTGGGGCGGGCCGCCCCGCCGGATCGGCTGGAAAGGCGAGTGACGCCAGACAGAGACATCCGACAAGGCCGCCTCGCAGAAAGACCCACGTTCTGCACATAAACGCCGACAGAATAGCCCAAGGCACCGGGTTTGACGAGCGTGAAGTGCGGGTTGCTCGCAGGCGGACCTCAGCGCCGCACATTTTGGCTGCGGCTTTGCCGCGGGCTACGGGCTTGGCTCGGCTTTCCTGGCCGCCGCGGCCGCGGCTGCAGCCGCCGCGGCTTCGAGCCTTCCCACTTCCTCGATTCTGGCCGCGGCTCCCGTGTGGCCTTGCTTCGCCGCCGCTTCGAACCATTTCCTGGCTTCCTGGAGATTCTTCTCGAGGCCGTCACCTGTCAGATACCGCTTGCCAAGGTCGAATTGGGCGACGGCTGAGCCCTGCTCGGCTCGTTTCTTCTGGAACTCGATGGTTCGCTTGAGAGCTTCGGCCTTCTGAGCGGCCTGTTTCTTGAGGACCTCTGCGTCGACCGTGTTGGTTTGGGGCCGAGCGGGCGGGGTCGTGCCCGGCAGGGGCGGGGGTGTCGGAGAGAGCGTCACCGGCCGCGTGGGCTGTTGGGTTTGAGGGGCAATCGGCTTGACGTAGCGCCGCGCACCCTGGAATTGAGCAGTCCAGCTGCGTCCGGGGAGGATGTCGATCCAGCCGGCAGGCAAGGCCCCAGGACAGAGCCAGCAGCCGACCACGCACACGAGCGCCAAGCGCACAGTCCATTTCATGACGATGGGAAAGTCCCACATTCCGATTCCGCCCGCAAGAGGAGAAGCCCGGCAGAGGAGAAGCGGACAAGGCCGGCCTCAACCTCATCGACCAACTTTGAGCCGTGAGTGAGGAGGCCCTGCGTCGGCTTCTACAACTGCTGGGGCACAGCCACGGACAGAACTGGAACCACTCCGAAGCGGCTCGCGTGCTGGGTGTGAGCTACACAACCGTTCGGCGTCATCTCGAGAATCTCCTCGGGGCCTTCATGGTTCGCCAACTCCCGCCTTTCTTTGCCAATGTGCCTGACGTCTTCCCTGAACATGACCCGCGTGTTCATCATCTGCCCTGGCGAAAGGGACTACAGCCTCGATGACCGACTTGAAGCAGTCGCGTTCCGAAACCTGGGCAGGCGCGCCTCGCTAGCCTGATCCCGGCGGCCCCAGTGGTTCGATCCCAGTTCAAACTGGCAGAGGCGCGTCATTTGCTCGAACGGCTCGGTTTCGCGGTGAAAGATTGAATCCGCCCGCCTTCCGGTGTCCAATGCCGGCCGTGAACTGCCGAATGTCCTTCCACCTGCTCGTCCCGCTGGCCGCCGTGGCCTGCCTGGCTGGCTTCTCCGCCCTCGCCGCCGACCGCAAACCCAACGTCATCGTCATTTTGGCCGATGACCTGGGCTACGGGGATCTGGGATGCTATGGCCATCCGACCATCCGCACGCCGCATCTGGATCGCATGGCCGCGGAGGGCATGCGCTTCTCGGATTTCTATTCGGTGGCCGAAGTGTGTACGCCCAGCCGCGCCGCGCTGCTGACCGGACGTTACCCCGTGCGCAGCGGCATGGTGCATGACCAGTTCCGCGTCCTGCGGAATCGGTCCACGGGTCATCTCCCGGCGAACGAGCTTACGTTGCCCGAGGCGCTTCAGTCGGTCGGTTACGTCACCGGCATGGTCGGCAAATGGCATCTCGGGGTGTGGTCGATCGACCCGGCAGGCCACCCGCGGCGGCATGGATTCGGTTCCTACCTCGGCCTGCCGCATTCCAACGACATGGACCCAACGCCTGCGGCACCGCAGGGCGCCCCCGGTATGGCAGTCCAAGACCCGGCCTGGTGGAATGCGCCGCTGTATCGGGATGAGGAGTTGGTGTCCCAGCCGACCGACCAGACGCAATTGACCCGGGTTTACACCGAGGAGGCGCAGCGGTTCATCCGCGCACACAAGCGCCAGCCGTTCTTCCTCTACTTCGCCCACACTTTCCCCCATGTCCCGCTGTTCGCCTCGTCTAAGTTCCGCGGCACAAGCCGGCGCGGGCTTTACGGCGACGCGGTCGAGGAACTGGACTGGAGCGTGGGTCAGATTCTCGAGACACTGCGGCGGGAGGGGCTGGCCAAGAACACTTTCGTCTTTTTCACCAGCGACAATGGACCGTGGCTCATCATGAACCAGCAGGGCGGTTCGGCCGGTCTGCTGCGTGAAGGCAAAGGCAGCACGTGGGAAGGCGGGATGCGCGTGCCGGGCATCGCGTGGTGGCCGGGCAGGATCAAAGCCGGCGTGGTGAACACGAATCTGATGTGCACGTTGGACCTCTTCCCCACTTCGTTGAAGCTGGCGGGCACGGCGTTGCCTGGCGACCGGATCGTGGACGGCATGGATATGAGTGCCCTGCTGCTAAACGGTGCACCCAGCCCCCGGCGTTCGCTCATCTACTATCGTGGTGCCCGGCTCTCTGCCGTCCGCAAGGACCAGTGGAAGCTGCACCTGTTCACTCAGAAAGGCTACGGCCAGCCTCAGCCCGACGTCCACGATCCACCGCTCTTGTTCGATCTGAACACTGACCCCGGGGAATCGTTCAACGTGGCCACGAACCACGCCTCGGTGGTGGCCGACCTGCTGCAGGAAATCGAGAGACACCGGGCGACCGTGGTTGCCGTCGAATCGCAACTGGTGGCTGTGCAATCGCCGCCCGCTCGGCCATGAAACTGGTCCTTCTCACGCAACTGTCAACGCTCCTGGCCCTGCCCGGCGCGGCTTGGTGTGCCCAACCCGACACGCCTCCAATCCCTCAGGCCGAAATGCTGATCACCACCAACCTGGTCGACTTCGACACCAGCTACATCGCGCAC
>DAOOQY010000048.1:0-12591 GCA_035389025.1 Verrucomicrobiota bacterium | reverse complement strand
TGGGCCAACTCGGCATTCTCTGGCTGATCGCGGGGGGCGCCATTCTTGTGCTGGGCGCGCGCGCCAGCCTGACGCTCGCGCTCATGCTTGCGGTTGCCATTGTTCTCTACAATCTCATTCACAAGGCGACCGAACTGTCCCCCCTGCTGCTCGGTTTCTGCCGTTTCCTGCTCTACCTGCTGGCAGGCGCGACAGCCCCCAACGGCCTCGCAGGCATCACCATCTGGAGCGGCCTCGCCATCGGATGCTACGTCGCCGGCCTCAGTTGGTTCGCCCGCCGTCAAGCCATCCGCGGCCCGATCCGGCGCTGGCCGCTCATCCTGCTGGCAGTGCCCCTGGGCCTGGCCTGGATCAGCAACGCCGACGAGGATCGCCACGTGGCCGTGGCCCTGGGCCTCTTGTTGTGCCTCTGGATTCTGCCCTGGCTCAGCCACGCCTTGCGCGAAAGAGAACCCAATATACGCATGACGGTCTCGGGCCTCACTGCCGGAATCGTGCTCGTCGATCTTCTGGCGGTCGGAGGCCATTCCACAATCGTAACCTTGGGCTTCGCCGCCCTCTTCACGACCGTGCTGCTCGCCCAACGTTACCTGCCGGAAACGTGACATCCGGAGGGCGGAAATGCCAAAGCCCGGCCGTGCGGCCGCGCGAGGCCTTGTGAGACCTCCGGGCCGGGAACCAAGTTGCCGCCTGTTGGGAATCCGCCGTCCATGAGTCACGTCTTTCGGCATCGGGCCGACGGTTGGCGCGCGGCGACGTTTTCATCGAGCCAGTCCAAATACCGTGCGTTTCCCGCAATCACCGGGCACACGAGGAATTCGGGCGTGTCGTAGGGATGCTCGGCGATGATGCGTCGTTCGAGCGCTGGCAACCGCGCGGCGGCGGTTTTCATCATCAGCAAGACCTCGGAGCCCGACTCGATCCCGTCCTTCCACCAGTAATGTGACTCGATGCGGGGAATCAGGCTGGCGCACGCGATCAAACGCGCCTCGAGCGCAACCCGCGCCAGCCGCCGCGCGGACTTCAAATCCGGTGCTGTGACAAAGACCATGCAGAATCGGCGAGTTGTCTTCATGCAGAGAGACTAACAGGATGCCCCGAAAAGCGAAGCACGCCCCTTGCCTTGACGGCCTGTCCCGGGCTTAATCGCGGGACGGTGAAACTCGCTGCCGGCTCGAATGACATCCGCTTCATGCGCATGGCCCTGCGTCTCGCGTTGCGAGGCCGCGGCCAGACGTCGCCCAACCCGATGGTCGGGGCCGTGTTGGTCAAGAGCGGACGCGTGATAGGCCAGGGCTGGCATCACCGCGCCGGGCAGCCGCACGCGGAGATCGAGGCGTTGGGCGATGCCGCCCGGCGCGGGCGTTCGGTGCGCGGGGCGACTCTGTACGTGACGCTCGAACCGTGCTGCACCGCGGGACGCACGCCGCCCTGCACCGAAGCCGTCACACGCTCGGGAATCGCCCGGGTCGTCGCCGCGGCCACCGATCCGAATCCGAACCACGCGGGACGCGGCTTCGAGGTGCTGCGGCAGGCGGGAGTGAAGGTCGGGCACGGGGTGCTTGCCGAGGAGGCGGCGCGACTCAACGAGTCGTTCAATCACTGGATTGTCGAGCGCATGCCATTCGTGACCGTCAAAGCCGCGATGACACTCGATGGCAAGATTGCCGCGGCGACGGGCGAATCGAAGTGGATCACAGGAGCAATCGCCCGCCGTCACGCCATGCAGTTGCGGCTGGGCGCGGATGCCATCCTCGTGGGCGTGAACACGGTGTTGGCGGATGATCCCAGCCTGACAGCCAGGGGCGCAACTCGGCCCCGCCATGAACCCGAGGGCGATGCCGGCATCCGATCCGTCGGGACTCCCCAAACAGGCGTCGCGATCCGGGCCTCCTCGGCGCCCGTCAAACCGATCCGGCGACTGGTTCTGGATGCCCGGGCGCGGACCCCTCTGGATTGTCGCCTGGTCAGCGATCCCTGGGCGGCTTGGACGACCGTGTACGTCGGCCCGATGGCTCCGCTTCGCCGCCGGGACGCCCTGGCTCGGCGGGTCAAGGTCGTCGTCGCGCCGGAGGTCGCGCAACGAAGCGATGGCCGCGGCTGGCGGCATCGGGTCGGACGCCAATCGGCGTGCCGTCCCAAGCTCGATCTCGATTGGATTCTGCGCCAGATCGGTCGTGAGGAGGTCACTGCCCTGCTGGTCGAGGGCGGCGGCGAAATCCATGCGTCTCTGTTCGAGTCCGGGCTGGTTCAGCGCGTCGTTTTCTACTACGCCCCGAAGGTGCTTGGCGAGGCGGCGGGGCGAAAGGCGGTGGCGGGGGCGGGTTTTGGCGATTGGCCTGCAGTGGTTCCGTTGCGCGACATCGAATGGGAGCGCGTGGGAACGGACCTTCTCCTGACCGCACGCGTTGGGCGCGCTCAAGAGAAATAGTGTGCACTGCGATTCACGGAATGATACAGTGCGCCAGATTTGTTTGTTGACATGCCAAGCCTGGACACCTGCCGCGCCTCCGCGCGGGAATCCGATCGAGCCCATCCGCTCCGCGCCTTCATCACCGAGTTCGTGCGGCATCCTCTCCAAATCGGCGCCGTGTGGCCCAGCTCGCGCGCCCTGGCTCGAGCCATGGCGCGCCGGCTCCCTCTGGAATCCTTGACCGGCGAAACCCGTTCCAGACAGATCGAGCCTTTGCGCTGCGGTGACGGGGTCAAGGATTCCAAGGAGCGAGGCGCGGGAGAAAGGGGCGGAGAAACAGGGGCACCCTTCAAGGGGCAGAGGGCTGACCTTGGCTCGATGTGCGCCTCGCCCGGCATCGGGCGGCGTGTGCTCGAACTGGGCCCGGGCACGGGCGTGGTGACCGAGGCGTTGCTCGCGCACGGACTGCCTCCCCGCCGGTTGATCGCGGTCGAGAAGTCGCCCCGTCTGACCGAAGTCCTCCGCGGACGGTTCCCCGAGGCGCGCTTCGTGACCGGCGATGCCCTCGAACTGGATGCGTTGTTCCCGGGCGAGCGGTTTGGCGCCGTGGTGTCCAGCCTGCCTCTCAGGAACTTCCCCGCGCGCGATGTCGCCCGGCTCGCCGCGTGCATCCGCGCGATCCTGGACCCCGGCGGCTGTTGGATTCAGTTCAGCTATCGGGTCCTCAACGGCCAGCCGCCCTCCGTTGCCTTCGAGCAAGTCGGCAGCGAACTTGTCCTCCTCAACTTCCCTCCGGCATTGGTCTGCGTCTATCGGCCTGTCGCCCTCGATCCCGCTCGCCCGCCGCTCTGAGAGCCTGTCCGGGCTCGTTCCCCGATGGACGGCACCGGGCGCGGCGCCTGGCGCAGGCCATGACATCCCGCGGCCCATCACACAGCGCCGACACACGCAGCGCTTTGGTTTGCATGTTCACTCTCGATCGCTAAAGTGAGGGACGACATCATGATCGAGTCTTTTGCCCCTGATCGTTTGGGGCGCGCCATCCTTGCAACGACCCTGTTTGGCGCGCCGTTCTTTCTTCACGCGATTGCCGGCGCCTCAGACGCGCCGCCCGCCAGTTCGCCCGCGGCGCGGCTGATTGCCCAGCCCGGACCGCTCGTGATCGCGCATCGCGGCTTCAGCCAGCAGGCCCCCGAAAACACGCTGCCGGCATTCCGCCTCGCGCTGGCCGCGCGCGCCGATTTGATCGAACTCGATTATTACCACGCCCAGGACGGTGTGCCTGTGGTGATCCACGACGGAACACTCGATCGGACCACCGACGCCACAAATCGTTGGGGCGGGAAGGGAATCGCCGTCACGTCGCGGAATGCGTCCGAACTCACGTCCCTCGATGCCGGGCGCTGGTTCTCTCCCGCGTACGCCGGGACACGGCTGCCCACGCTGGTCGAGTCGATCGAGACCATTCAGGCGGGCGGCGTCACGCTGATTGAACGCAAAGGAGGAGACGCGCCGGCCCTGGCGCGCCTGCTGCGCGAGCGCGGATGGATCAATGACCTGGTGGTCCAATCCTTCGACTGGGGATTCGTCCGGGACGCCCGCCGCGCCGCGCCCGACCTCGTCCTGGGCGCGTTGGGGCCGCCTTCGAGCCGCAACGGACGCAAGCTGGCGGACCAGGAGAAGGTCCTCGGCCCCGAGTTCATTGCCGACATCGAACAACTCGGAGCCCAGTTGGTCGTCTGGAATCGCCAGGTCACGGCGGACGCGATCGCGCACGCGCACCAGCGCGGACTGCGCGTCTGGGTCTACACCATCAACGACCCCAACGAGGCCGCCCAGATCGTGCGCCTCGGCGTCGACGGCATCATCACGGACAACCCGGCGGTCATCCGCGCCCGCCTCCATCCGCAGGCCGACGATTCGGCGGACGCACCTTCGACACGGGCGATCCCCAAGCCGTTGCCCGAGCATCCGGGCAACATATACCTCGAAGGCGAAACGGTTCAGGTGCGGCTGCCCGAAGGGCTGCCCGACACGGCCACGGGCTGGCGTCTGCTCGACGATCAAGCCCGGGTGCTGCGCTCGGGCGCTCTCAGCGCCCAGGCCGTGCAGGCGCGCACGCCCATCGCCGCAGGCGATCTGGGCGTCGGCTGGTATCGCATCGAGTTCGATGCGCCGGAACGGACGAACATCCTGTGGACGACCGCGGCGGTGATCAGACGGCTGTCGGCTCCCGTGCCGGGCGATTCACCTGTCTGCGTCGATTCGGCCACTGCGTGGTTCGCGCGCAACGATCCCCCACGGCAAGAGCGGTTCGCGAACCTGGCGGCGCTCGCCGGCGTCAATTGGGTCCGCGACCGCCTTCGTTGGAGTGACATTCAGCCCGAGCCCGGCGCCCTCGTGCCGGCGGGCACGACCTACGATACGGCCGCCGAGGCGCAGCATGCCGCCGGCCTCAAGGTGTTGCAGGTGTTTCATGACACCCCGTCCTGGGCTCGCGAGGTGCCCAACGCGGGCGGGCGTTTCGCACCCGATTTGCGCCATGCTTATGACCTCGGCCGCGCATTGGCCGCCCGATTCAAGGGGCGCGTTGCGGCCTGGGAACCGTGGAACGAGGCAAACGTGTCCACGTTCGGCGCGCACACGGTCGATGAGATGTGTTCCTGGCAGAAGGCGTCGTGGCTCGGATTCAAAGCGGGCGATCCCGGCGTGATCGTCGGTTGGAATGTCACGACGACCGCGCCGACTCCGGCCCAGACCGACGGTGTGCTGGCGAACGAGACCTGGCCTTACTTCGACACCTACAACATCCACACCTACGACTGGTCGCACTCCTACGCCCAACTCTGGAAACCGGCGCGCGAGGCCGTGAGCGGACGGCCTCTCTGGGTCACGGAAGCCGACCGCGGCACCCCGCATCTCAAACAGGACCCGTGGTACGACCAGGACCCGCAACTCGAACGGCTCAAGGCCGAGTGGCTGGCGCAATCTTACGCCAGCAGCCTGTTCGCCGGCACCCGGCGCCATTTCCACTTCATTCTCGGCCATTACCACGAGCCCAACGGGGTCCAGTTCGGCCTCCTGCGCCTGGACATGACGCCGCGCCCGGCCTACGCGGCCCTGGCCGCGGTGGGCCGATGCCTGGCGGGCGCGCGTGCCCTCGGCCGCTTCGAGCCCGGCGAGGACGTCCATGTCTATGCATTCCGCGCCAAGCCGGACGGCCAGGAGCGTGACGTCCTCGTCGCGTGGGCGGAGAAGGAGATGGACTGGGACGGACGCGGCCAGACCGCGTCCGCCTGGAAACCGCCGGTCAACCTGGACGTGCAGGGCGTGGTCGATTACCTCGGTCGTCCCGCCGGCACGGCTCTCCCCGAACGATTCACATCGGCGCCGGTGTTCGTTTTTCTGCCGGCGGGTCAGGCGGCGACCCTGCCGCTCGAACCCCCGCCCCCCCTTGCCCACCCTCGAACCGCCACCGTCTCGCCCGTCGTGCTCCAACTGTCTCTGCCGCGCAGTGCCACCGCCCGCGTCCAGGACATCCCGTGGTCGGAAGGCTATGTGTATTCCGTCAAGCCGGGGCAATCCCTGACCCTCCCCATCCACGCCTACAACTTTGGCACGGCCGACGCCAAAGGGCGAATCCAGGTCGAACGCCAGCCGGAAGGCTGGGAGGTGCAAGTGCCATCGACCGAAATGGTCGTCGGGCCGCGCGATCGCGTCGCGCTCGAGGCGAGGCTGCGCGTGCCTGCAGGCGCCGCCTGCCGTGACGGTTGGGTCGTGCTTCGGGCCGACTGTGCCGACCAGGGCCGTCCGGTCTTGGCGTTTCGCGTCCTGGCCAAGGACGAGTGAGGCTGGGGCGTGGCGCGGCTCGCTCGATGGAACCGTTGGCCGGGGAGACTCGTTGTCAACAGGTCAGATGTCTGCGTTGCATTGAAGGGACAGAGGTTCTTATGACGACCCGATCCAGTCAGCCCGTGGCGCTCACCATTGCCGGCTCCGACAGCGGCGGTGGCGCCGGCGTTCAGGTGGACTTGAAGACCTTCGCCGCCTTTCGAGTGCACGGCACAAGTGCCATCACCTGCCTGACAGCCCAGAACCCGCGCGCTGTTGTGGGGATTCACCCGGCGCCGCCCGCCTTCCTGCGCCAACAACTCGAAGCTCTCTTCGCCGAACTGCCGCCCGCTGCCGTCAAGACCGGCATGCTCTTCTCGCGCGCCAATATCCGGGTGGCGATCGATTGGTTCCGCGCGCCCGGCCGCCCGCCCCTGGTGGTCGATCCGGTCATGGTGGCGAGCAGCGGCGCCCGGCTGCTGCGTCCCGCGGCGATCAAGACGCTGATCGAGGGCCTGCTGCCGCTGGCCCGGCTCGTGACCCCGAACCTCGACGAGGCCCAAATCCTCGTCGACCGACCGCTCCGGTCGATCGAGGATTTGCGCGCTGCCGCCCGCGAGATTCATCAGGCCTACGGCTGCGCCGCGCTGGTCAAAGGCGGGCATTTGCGCCAGATGCGCGAGGCGGTGGACATCTTCTATGACGGGCGCGAGGAATTGTTGCTGACGGCCCCGTTTGTGCGCGGTGTCACGACTCACGGGACGGGGTGCACCTACTCGGCGGCGATCACCGCGTGTCTGGCGATGGGGCATCCGTTGAGCAAGGCCGTGCGCGTGGCGAAGCAGCACATCACGGGCGCGATCGCGCATTCGGTCCGGATCGGACGGCACAGCACCCTCGATGCGTTCTGGAGGCGTTGAGACCGGTGGCGGCGCCGCCTTTTCTCACCCGCATCGCAGTCCTCATGCAAGGTCCGACCGCCCTGCGAACTGACGGGGGTGTGAATCTCGCGGGTCAGACGACCTCGACCGGGCACTTGGGCAACGCGTCGAGAAACGCCTTGCCGTAACGCTTGGTCAGAATCCGATTGTCCAGCACCACCACGATGCCGCGATCGGTCTTGGTCCGAATCAGGCGTCCGACGCCCTGCCGGAACTTGAGAATGGCCTCGGGGAGCGAGAAATCCATGAACGCATTGCCGCCACCGGCTTCGATCGACTCGATGCGCGCCTCGGTCAGCGGATGGTCGGGCACGGCGAAGGGGAGGCGGGTGATGATGACGTTGCTGAGCGATTCGCCCGGCACGTCCACGCCCTGCCAGAAACTGGCCGTGCCGAACAGCACCGAATCGACGTCCTTCTTGAACTTGTCGAGCATGACGGACCGGGGCGTGCCGGTGCCCTGGACGAAGCAACTGACGCCGAGTTCGTCCATGAAAGGCGCCATCTCCGCGCCGATCTCCTGCATCAGTTTGCTGTTGGTGAACAGAACGAAGGCCTTGCCATGAGTCTGCCGGATGAAGTGCTCGATCCACCGCACCAGCGCCGCCCGATAGGCCGCATCGCGCGGGTCGGGCATCCTCCCCACCACGTACAGACGCATCTGTTCCTGGTAATCGAAGGGCGACCCGACCTGGAGCAACGTCGCCTCGTCGGCGCCAACACGGTGGACAAAGTAATTCAGGCCGTCCTTGCGCCCGCGCTCGGCCCGGACCGGCTCGCCGAGGCGCTTGACGTCCATCCCAAGCGTCGCGCTGGTCAGGATCACCGAGGTGTCGCACGCGAAGAGACGGCGCCGCAGGAAATCGGCAATGTCGACAGGAGCCGCGTTGAGCGCAAGCTGCCTCTGTCCGCGCCCGCTCCGCTCGACCCAGTACACATGGCCGTCGGCACTCTGGCTCAGGAAGGTGGCGATCGCCTCGCGCAACTCCCCCAGCCGCCGATTGCACTCGAGCAACTCCGTCCCCATGTCCGAGTCTTTGGACAGCTTCACCATCTCGCTCACCGCCTCGCGCACCCGGGCGAGCGGCAACGTGAGACTGTCCGCGACCAGATCGGGCCGTCGAATCCGCAGTTCGGACCAGGCGCGGCCGGGGGTCGGGGATGAAGACTCGGGCGTGCCGGGCGGGGTGGAACCGGGCCCGGACTTCCGCGTCTGGTGATGCAGCGCATCACACGCCCCCTCGACCGCGTCGAAGAACTTGCCGCCCTGTTCATAGGCGTCGGCCACCAGGTTCACCGCCGAGCCCTGGCGCAGCGTGGCCAGCAGACCCTTGCCGGTCCGCTCGTTCCAAAGACGCTGGAGATTGAATCGGAGCTGCGCGTTCGAGACGCTCAGGCCGATGTGCCGCGCCGCGACTTCCTCGACCGTGTGCGCCTCGTCGAAGATCACGAAGTCGTTCTTGAACAGGACACCCGTGTCGTCCGTGTCCTCCTCCAGACCGCCCAGGTGCATGAAGAACAGGGTGTGGTTCAAGACCAGCACATCGGCCGACATGATCCGGCTGCGCACGCGCTGAAAGAAACAGGGAGCGCCCCCGGCCTTCGCAAAATCCGAGTCGGCTCCGCATTTCTTGGGCGAGCACAAGCCGCGCTCGGAGCAGACCTGCGCCCACACTTTGGGATCGGGCTCGTCCTCGAAGTCCGACAGGCTGCCATCGTCGGTCGTCTTCGACCACTCGTAGATGCGCTGCAACTCCTGAGTCTCCGGCGTCGTGAACAGGCTGTCCGATTGCTGCATGGCCTTCTCGAGCCGCCGGGTGCAGAGGTAGTTCTGCCGCCCCTTGAGCATCGTGAACTTGAACCGGACGGGCAGGACGCGTTCGAGCAGCGGCAGGTCCTTCTGCGTGAGCTGTTCCTGCAGGTTGATGGTATGCGTCGAGATCACCGCCTTCTTGCGCTGCTCGACGGCGTGGAAAATGGCCGGGACGAGGTAGGCCAGGCTCTTGCCGACTCCGGTGCCGGCCTCGACCACCAGATGCTCGCCGTATGCCAGCGCGCGGGCCACGGCGGTCGCCATCTGCTGTTGCTGCGGGCGGTACTCGAAGTTCCGCGCCTTGGCCAGGATGCCCTGAGGCGAGAATAAGTGATGCACCCGCTCCACCAGGTCCGTGGCTCCCGCCGGGATGTTCTCGACTGTGCTGATCATGTTCCTCCCACGCCACTGTTGCCCAAACCGCCCGCATTCTCAACTGCATTCGCGACACTGCATTCGCCCGGCGTTCACGCGGCGTCGCTTCCCAATCCGGATGGGGTTGCTGCCGAGGCGTTCGACAGAGCCGGATCAGGCGGGGACCGCACAACCACTTGCACCTGCGCCCGGTTCTTCGCAATGCCACCCGCCGCCAGGACGCCGCGCCAGCTCACGTTCGGGTACACCAGCGTGTCTCGGCCCAGGATGGTCCCAGGGTTCAACACTGCGTTGCAGCCCACCTCCGCTCGGTCGCCCACCAACGCCCCGAACTTCGACAGCCCCGTGTCGATGCGCTTGCCTTCCACCTCGACTATCACGTGGCCCGGGAAGATTCTCACGTTCGAAATCTTGACGCCCGCGCCCAGATGACTGCGATACCCCAGGATCGAGTCGCCCACATAGTTGAAGTGGGACACATGGGCGCCGTTGAAAAGCAGGACGTTCTTCAGTTCGCACCCGTTGCCCACGACGCAGTCGTCCCCCACGACCACATTCTCGCGCAAATACGCGTTGTGCCGAATCTGGCAGTTGCGCCCGATGATCGCCGGCCCCTTGATCATGACACCATCCTCGACCACCGTGCCCGCCCCAATGAAAACCCGCTCGCCGATGTACGCCACGCCCTCGCACCGGTTCCGCAGTGCCGGGCGCACATGGGTGCCAATGTAGGCAGCGAGCCCCTTCAGGACGTCCCATCCATAGGCGCACTTCTCAAACACCCCGGCATGCTCAGTCTGGCCCAGGTCAAACAAATCCGCCGCTTCGAACATGACGCCAGAGTAGTGGAAGCCCGCCCTGGAGCAAGCGCCGACCGCAGGCGCGCCGCCCCCGCAACCTCCCGGCGCTTTGTCAGGCCCCGCGACCCGCCGCGCCGGCCTCACCGCACATCCGGCGCCTCCCGAAGTTCCGCCACCTGAGCCCGGACGCGTTCGAGCAGTTCCCGGTACGGCCCTTTGCGGCGAATCCGGAATTCCTCCTCCATGACGCGATCGCCGGGGTACTGGACCGTAAACGCCCTGCAGTCGACTTGGCACGTCTCCGGGCCAACCGGGGTCACGCGCACCCGCACCCTCTCGATCGTCTTGCCCGACAACAAGCCGCCCCGCAACAGACTGTCGCCCAGACTCCCCCGCCGCTCGAACACCATCTCGGGGTCGAAAACCGACTTCCCCTCGAAATGTTCGGCCTCGAAAACCTTCACGACCGCCAGGCGCACCCGCGTCGAATGGGGAGACACGATTGTCATCGACACCAGGGCATCGGATCCCGACGCGGCCGGCGACTGGCAGCCGACCTGGGCCGCGAGACACGCCAGGAGCAAACCGAGCCGGCCGGCAAGGGTGCGCAGGCGCGACAGAGTTCGAACAGGGCGGACGCCGATCGAGCCCCGGGCCCCGCCGCGGCTCCCGGAGATCGGAGAGGGAAAGCAAATATCGGAATGCATGGCATTAACAGCATTGACTTCTGGAAGTTTTTATCTTTATCTTTCCTCATGCAAATCGAAAGTCTCAAAGTCTTCTGTGATCTGACGGAGACGGAGAGTTTCACAAAAGCGGCGCAAATCAATCACATTACCCAATCTGCCGTCAGCCAGCAGATCAGTTCGCTCGAGCGCCAGTTCAAGTCGCTGCTCATCGAGCGGAGCAAGAAGAAGTTTCGACTCACGCGCGAGGGGCGGGTGCTTTACGAGGCCAGCAAACAGATCGTGCAGACGTACGAATCGTTGTATAGCCGGTTGCAGGAATTGAAGGACGTCATCTCGGGGACGATTCGGATTGCGACCATCTACAGCATCGGGCTGCACGACCTGCCGCCGTATATCAAGCGTTACCTGAAGAGCTATCCGACGGTCAACGTGCACGTCGAGTATCGCCGCGCCAATCAGGTGTACGAGGACGTGCTCGGCAACATCGTCGATCTCGGCCTGGTGGCCTACCCCACCCGGGATTCGAAGTTGGAGATCGTGCTGCTCAAGAAGGAGCCGATGGTCCTGATCTGTCACACCCAGCATCCCCTCGCCAGGACCAAGTCGGTCAAGATCAATGCCCTCGCCGGCCAGAAATTCGTCGCGTTCGAGCCGGACATTCCAACCCGCAAGGCCGTCGACAAGGTCCTTCGTGAACATGGCGTGCACGTGCTCCCGGTCATGGAATTCGACAACGTCGAAACCGTCAAACGCGCCGTCGAAATCGACGCCGGCATTGCCATCGTGCCGCTGAGCACGGTGACCCAGGAAGTGCAGCAGGAGACCCTCGCCGCCGTGACCATCGACGATGCCGAACTCCATCGCCCCATCGCCGCGATCCACAAGAAATCCAAGGTCTTGTCCCTGGCGATGAAACACTTCCTCGCGATGCTGAGGGAAACGGAGTGAGAGACGAAACGCAGCGCCTGAGGGTGGTGGTGGGAACTGGATTCGAACCAGTGTAGGCATAAGCCAGCAGATTTACAGTCTGCCCCCGTTGGCCGCTTGGGTATCCCACCCGCCAACACCGAATGGACGCAGTATGCCCGAGTCAAAGGCGGAGGCAAGACCATTCGTGAAAGAAAGGCCCCACGCCGGACTGGATTCTGCCGCCCATCGACAAACTGGATGCGGCGTGCGCCGTGCCCGGGTCCGGCTGCTGTGGTGCGCGCCGGCAGGAGAGCGGCTGGCAGCAGCGACAGCCGGCCGAGGAGGCCCAGGAATACTCGCCGGGAGCCCGTCGCTGATTTCAGGCAAACCCAAGTCTGCGTTCACGGCCGCGCTATCGGGTGGATGAAGTCGAAGTCCTCAACCGCATTGCGCCTCCCACGGACGGGGAACGTGAAGCAGTGGTTGACGGTGCGCTCAATCAGGCTGAGTTGAGGAGCGAGGAGGGCCATCCCACACGACAGCGCTGGCGCATCCGTCAACTTTCATGCTATCCATCACGTGCAGTGTGCATTGGAACGAACAACAAAACGGACATTGAAAAGGAGATCCCTTGTGAAACGCAGATTCAGATTGCCATCCCTGCTTCTTGTATGCGCCTCTCTTTCTCTTGCGGCCGCTTCCCGTGGAGGTGGTGAGGAGCAGCCCGATGACACCACAGAGGGCGGAACCGGCGGCGATGCGGCGAGCACCGAGGGCGCTACCAGAACTGTGCAGCCTGCCAAGCCTGTATTTGCCTACG
>DAOOQY010000047.1:0-12603 GCA_035389025.1 Verrucomicrobiota bacterium | reverse complement strand
CTGATGATCACCGCCACGTTCTTGAACCTGAGCGTGGTCGCTCTCACCAGCAGTTACCCCGCGGCGAAGGTCGGCTTGACGCCGCCTGCCGAAGAGAAGCTGCGGGAGATTGCCGACCAGCATCCGGGGGCGGCGTTCGTCAACTATCGAGCCCATCCCTGGATGCCCACCACCATATCGGTCAGGGCGCTTGAGGCGACGGATGCTGGCGTGCCCGAGGGCGAGGTGTTGGCCGCAACAGCCACCCGCAGCTACACCTTAATGGCGCGCATCGGAGGCATCGCATCCACAAGCGTGTTGTTCATCACGCTGTGCGCCCCGTTCCTGGGATGGTTGATCTACCGCAGGAACCTCCTGGCCCGCTACGCCTACCCCCTGGCGACCGTCCTCTGCGCCCTCTCGATACTGATTGGGCTCAAACACCCCGTCCTGGTCTCGACGGAGACCTGGCGGGGGTTCATGACGTTCTATGTGGTGGTGGCCTCGACAATCCCCGTCTGGATGCTCCTCATGCCACGGGATTTCGTGAACGTCCAAATCCTGTATGCCGGCATCGTTGGCATCTTCATCGCTCTCCTGGTGACGGCCTTCGGCTCGGTCGCCACGGGCGCACCGCCCTCGACCGCCGCCGCCGAGGCGCCGTATTTCAGCTATGCCGAAGGTGTGCAATACGTAGGAGCTCTGTGGCCGCTCATGCTGATCACGGTCTCCTGCGGCGCGATCTCCGGCTTCCACTGTCTGGTGGCCACAGGGACATCGGCCAAACAACTGGCCAACGAAAGCCATGCGCGGCGCATCGGCTACAACGGCATGCTGCTCGAATCGTTGCTGGCCGTGACCGTCATCCTCACGCTCTATGTTGGACTGGGGCACGGCGATTACCTCCAGATCACTCATCGGGAAAAGAACCCGATCCTTGCCATCTCGCTCGCCACCGGCAACCTGGCTCACCAAGCGTTTGGCTCGCCTGTCTGGATGGGCACGGTATTCGGCATCCTCCTGCTCGAGGGTTTCGTCGTGACCACCCTCGACGTCGCGGTGCGGCTCAACCGTTATCTGCTCGAGGAGTTGTGGAAGATTGCGCTGCGCCAGCCGCCCTCGTGGATGCTCAACGTCTGGTTCAATACCGCGCTCGCCGCCGTCGGCATGTATGCCCTGTCGCGATGGAACGTCTTGCCGGTCTTGTGGCGTGTGTTCGGCTCAGCCAACCAGATGATGGCCGCGATGGCCCTGCTGGTTGTCGCGGTTTGGATGCGGGCGCACCGGCGCAAGTTCCTGTTCGCCCTGATCCCCTCCATCTTCATGTTCATCACCACGGTCACCTCAACCGCCATGAGTCTGAGGCTCAACCTCGAACAGAACAACTTCGTGCTCTCCTTTGCCTGCATCGTCCTCCTGTGTCTCGCCGCAGGGATGGTCATCCTGTCCGTCCGCGTCTTTCGCCGTCCCCCAGTTGCGCCGGCCAACGAACCGTTCGTCTGCCCACTTCCCCCAGATGTCTCGGTGAAGTGTTAGCGAGGCTTCGCCTCAGACCGAGGAGGCGTGTGAACAACTCGTGGCCGCTGGGTGGCAACCACCAACACCGGCGCCCGACGCCTCGCCAAGTGGCGCCGCTGCGCGGCGCAAAAACTTGACTCATGTGCCACAGATTTCATCTGGGGAGCAACTCGAGTCCGCATGCTCCGCTGCGCGGCAAAGCCGCAACGAAAGCAACGGGCACTCTTGAGGCGACCGTGCCAACGAACGCCCAGGCCGCTGCGCTGTGCCCGGCCGTTTCGGCTCGCCCAACACCCGCGCGACGCCGATGGCGTCAGCCTCCGCTGGCGGGGTTGCCTGATCTCACTCCGCCTTGTCGGGAACTTCAATCCGGTCGCCGTCGCGCAGCCAAAGACCTGGTCCGTCGTCGGCCGCCGTGCAGTCCACGAGCCATTCCTGGCGGACGCCGGTGACCGGATCGACGCGGATCACGCGCACGCGCGAACGGTCGGACGAGGTACGGAGCCAGCCCGATCGATCCAGGGTGGTCTTCAGGTCCCATCCCAGGCGTTGGGGGCGGTCGTCGCCGACCCAGTGCTGCCCATCCGCCGCGAGGCTGAAAGGCAATTGGAGTTCGAAGGTCTTCTCTTCGCCTTTCACCTGAATCCGCACCTTGCGTTCGAGGCATTGTTTGAACACCACCCGCAGGTCATGGGAGAGGGTCCACTCCTGGCTCAGAGGATGGTCCTCCTCGGGTATTTCGACGACATCACCCCATTCCAGCCAAACGTCCGCCGCGCAATTTTCGTCCTTCACGACCGGGCTGAGGTCGACCGGCACGACTTGCTCGGTCCCCTCGGGCAGCGGACGCATGATGCGGATGCGCGCCAGGTCGGGAAAGGCGAGCGGATCGCTGGGGCGCCTCATCGCCGGTCCGCCCGGGAACGGTCCGGGAACCGCCTGTTGCGCTCCCGACTGAGCCAGCAGTCTGTAATGAATCGCCAGCAACTCGAGCAGCTTGAATCGGTTCCAGTCCGGTTTCCCGCGTGTCAGGACCTTGGCCGAGTATCCGGTCGATCTGCGGACGACGGTGATGGCGTTCGGGTCGGACAAGACCGTTTTGGCGCCGCGCTCGCGCAGGAGGGCGAGAATCTCGTCGGGCTTGGCCATGATGACTGTGCCCCGGTCGGGGGTCGAGGCGCCTGTGTGATACTGGTTCAGGTCCTGAATACTACTGGCCAAGGCCAATGGCGTCTGACCCGCATTGTCTTTCGCATTCGGCTCGGCTTTTGTCTCGAGGAGAAGCCGCATCAGGTCGAGGTCGCGGCGGTTCACGGCTAAGTGGAGCGGCGCGCGTCCCTCGGCGTCGCGCGCATTCACGTCGGCGCCATGTTCGAGCAGGAACCGGGCGATCTCGAGGTTCTGGATGGCCACGGCCACATGGAGGGGCGTCACGTCGTTGTCGGCGGACAAGGTGTTGTCACCCAGGTTGAACTGCGTCTGGAATGGCGCCGGGAGCGGGGGCAGAGCGGGCTGGGCGGAGCGGATGGCGCGGGTGGGAATCTGGATGGGTTGGGGGGCGATCGGAATGCCGGGCTGGGCAGTCTGGACGGCTCGTGTCGGAGCCGCGGCCTTCCCGCCGGTCGAGGTCGGACGGGCAGACGGCTGGGCTTGGCGCTCGCCGAGCTTCGGTTCCTGTGACGGTCGTGATCCGCGGGCATCGACCTTCGCCTTGTTGGCCACGAACAACTCGGCCAGGTCCGGACGGTTGGACTGGGCCGCCTGGTGCAGCGCCGTCCAGCCGTTGGTGTGTGAGCCGTTCACGTCCGCACCATGTTCGAGCAGGGTCCCGGCGAGGGCTGCCGGACGGCTGTTCGCATCACATGCGGCGACGTGAGCGAGCGGGGGCCAGGTGCCGCCCCAACCCAGGGCGTTCGGGTCTGCGCCGGCAACCAACAGGGCCTCGATCATCTCGGCATTCGGTTGGCCAAGGCTCAGGGCATAATGCAGCGGGGTGTTGTCCCCCCTGTCGCGCGCGTTCACGTCCGCTTTACGTTCGAACAGCAGACCGAGCACGGCAGGCTGATCCCGAATCACCGCCCAATGCACGGGAGTGATGCCGCTGGCCGCTCGGACATTGACGTCAGCCCCGGCGTCGAGCAACCGGCGGGTCAGGGCCACTTCCCCGTCCCACACGGTCCGAAACAACACCGTCCAATCGCCCTCAGGGTCCGGGGCACGCAGGCGGGCCTCGACGTTTGCCTTGTGGTCGAGGAGCAACTCGACAAGGGACTCCTGTTTCTGGAGGACGGCTTGGAAGAGCGCTGAACTCCCCTCCTCATCCAGGACGTCCGGGTCGGCCTTGTTTTCGAGGAGCAGCCGGGCGACGGCTGACTGCTTCCTGAGGATGGCACGGACCAGTGGGGTCCGTCCGCCCCTATCCCGGGCATTGATGTCGGCGCCATGTTGCACAAGCAATTCGGCGAGCGCGGGAAAGCCCTTGTCGGCCGCCAAGTGGAGGGGCGTGCTCTGCATCTCGTTCCAGTTGGGCTGGCCCTGCCGGGGCTGACGTTCGAGTGGTGGGACGTAGCCCTTGGCGTTCACCTCTGCCCCAGCCGCAATGAGGGTTTCCGCCACGGCCAGGTAGCCGCCCAGCACGGCGTGATGCAGGGCTGTGTAGCTGTTCTTGTTGGGCGCATTGACCTCGGCGCCCTTGGCGAGGAGGAGTTCGCAGAACCGCTTGTGACCGGCGCCGGCGGCGACGTGAAGCGGCGTGTCGCCTTCGTTGTCGGTGGCCTTGACGTCGGCCTGGTTCGCGAGCAGAAACTCAGCAACGGCCAGATACCCGTTGGCCGCAGCGCTGTGGAGCGGAGTGCCGCCGGATGGGGTGGCGTTTCGGGCATTCACCAGGTCCGGACTGTTCTTGATGATGGCCTGGATGCGCTGGATTTCAGCGGCTTCTTCGTTGGTGGCCGGTGCGGTGCCCGCCGCGCTTCGAGCGGCGGGGCGCTCGGACGCTTCGGGCTGACGGAGCGCGGTTGCGGCCCGTTCCGCGGCTGCCAGTTCCCGCTGCACCCCGAGCAGTTCGCGGCGCGCGGCGATCTCATCGAGCGGCGGCGCGGCCCCCACCTGGATTCTCTTGAGGACCCCGGCGAGGTTGTCCTCGGTGAGCTTCAGCTCCTCCTCGAGCAGGGCGATCTGGCGGTCGATGAGGTCGTTTTCGGGCAGCTTGCGCTGAAGTCGCAGCGACTCGCGCTGCACGCGGCGCACCTCGGCATCGTCGGCCTTGCCGTTCTCGAACCTCTTGCGCGCCACCTCGAGTTCCTGCTCGACCAGCTTGAGTTCTTGCCGCAGCAATTCGGCATCGGCCGGATCGATGGTTGGAGCGATGCCGGTCGAGACCGCGGGTGTCGGAGCGGGGGTCGACTCCGCCGCGGGCAGCACGATTTCAAAAAGAGAGCCTTGGGACTCGAGCGCGGCCATTTGCCGTTTGAGTGACAATGCCTCGCGTTGCAGGGTGAGGAGTTCATCTCGAGAGGTTCGGCCGCTTTCGACGAGGAGTTCCTTATGTTTCAACTGTTGCTCGACCAGGGCCAGCTCCTGTTCGAGCAGTTCCATCTGGCGCCGGGCGGCAGGCGTCAGGGCGCCTGCGGACGATTCGGACGCCGCCGTGGACGCAGCGGAACCGGTCGAGGCGATGAGCCCCTGTCGGGCCAGCGACACGAGGTTGGTCTGGTCGGCGAAGTCCAGGAGCACGCGTTGGTACTGGGCGGCGGCCTCGTTGGTGCGTCCGAGCTTGCGGTAGACCTCGGCGAGGCGGAACAGGGCTGTGGCGGCGGTGCGGCGCTGCAAATCCGACTGTTTGACGGCGCTTTCGTAGGCCTGGGCCGCGGCCTTGAGATCGCGGTTCACGTCCTCTTCGAGCAGGCCTTTCTGGAACGACTCGGTCAACGGGTCGGCCGCCAGGGCGGAGAGGAACCACGGAACCAGGGAAAGGAACCACGGAACACACGAAACACACGAAAGGAACAGCGAGAGGACCGTTTTCATGCGGTGAGGTTTAGCAAAGGTCAAGACGGCGAGTTGTCACGATTCTGCAAGTTCGAGGCGATAGCCCACACCGTGGACGGTCTTGATCCAGCGCGGTTGGGCCGGGTCCGGTTCGAGCTTGGCGCGGAGGCTGGCGATGTGGTTGTCCACCGTGCGCGTGGTGGGGAAGGCGCCGTAGCCCCAGACCAAATCGAGGAAACGCTCGCGTGTGATCGGTTCGCCCTCGGCTTCGGCCAGCAGGCGCAGCATTGCGAACTCTTTGGCGGTGAGATGGAGTTCCGCCGTGCCGCGCCAGGCGCGCTGGAGGAGGAGATCGATGCGCGTGGCGCCGAGTTGCAGCTCACGCACGGTTTTGGCCTGACGCTGCGTGCGGCGCAGCGCGGCCCGGACCCGGGCCAGGAGTTCATCGGTGCTGAACGGCTTGACCAGATAGTCGTCGGCGCCAACGTCGAGGCCGGTGACGCGGTCCTCGACCTGGCCTTTCGCCGTGAGCATGAGGATTGGCTCGGTGTGTCCCAGGCGGCGCAGTTCGGCGCACACGGCGAAGCCGTCGAGTTTGGGCATCATGATGTCCAGGAGCACGAGGTCGGGCTTCTCCTTGATCGCCCGATCGAGGCCCGCCGCGCCGTCCGCGGCGGTGATGACCCGATAGCCTTCGTCTTCGAGCACATCGGCCAAAGCGGTGCGCATGGCCAGTTCGTCTTCGACAATCAGGATGCGTGACATACTGGGAGTTCGATCACAAAGCGGCTGCCCTTGCCCAACTCGCTTTCAACACGCACCACGCCGCCGTGGGCGTCGACGACGTGCTTCACAATGGTCAGCCCGATGCCCACCCCGCTCGTCTCGCGGCGCAACTCGGACCCGCGGCGGTAGAACGGCTCGAAAATGCGCGCGTGTTCGGCGGCGGGAATGCCGGGGCCTTGGTCGGTCACGGAGAGAGTAATCAGTGAACCGTGGTCAGTGGTCGGTGCGTCAGTGGTCGCTGCCAGGAGGGTCACGGTGACTTCAGCGCCGGCTGGCGAGTGCTTGACGGCGTTGTCGATCAGGTTGACCAGCGCCTGCTGGATTGCCCGACCGTCCAGCGAAGGTTGCAGGTTGAAAACCCCAGGTGATTCGAAGCGCAGCGTCACCTGCCGTTCGGTGGCGTACGGTTCCATCAGCTTCACCGTTTGGGTGACCAGGGCAGTCAGGTCCGTCGGCTCGAACTCGTATTGCTTGCGCCCGAGGTCGATGCGCGAAAAATCGAGCACGTTCTCGACCAAAGCCGACAGGCGCCGACATTCCTGGCCAATCAGTCGAAAGTACTCGCGCCGCTTCGATTCCTCGGTGATCCGGCCCCGATCCAGGCTCTCGGCGAGGAGGCGCACGGAGGCGATGGGCGCACGCAGTTCGTGCGACACACTCGACACGAAGTTTGACTTCATCTCGCTGAGCCGGAGTTGGCGTCGAAAGGCGCGATGGGCGGCGAGCAGGCCGATCCCCGCCGTCGCCGCGGCGGCCAGCACCACCGCCACGAACCACCAGGTGCGCTGGCGCTGGTGAGCATAGAGAGCCGCGGCGTCGGCGAGATACACGGCGGCGCTGACCGCCGGCTGCTCGAGCCCGGGTGCAACCGGGCCACCCGCGGCCCGCTCCGCCAACACTGGCAGGGTGGACGGCGCCGGCAACGCGCGGCCGGCGATGGTGACGGCCAGACCGAAATACGATGGCCATTCCGCCACTTCGCTCCGGGCGCGGGCCAGCAGATTCGTCACCTGGCACTCGGTCCAACCGTGGAAACGGAGGCTGTCGGGAGGGAACCGCGTGAGCAGCCAGAAGGAACTCGCGCAGCCCAGGCCGGGCGTGCGCGGGGGCGGGGGAGCCGGCAACTCGAACCAGATCGGCGCGGCAGTTCGTTCCGAGAACTCGATGCCGCCTGCTTCGGTGGCATGGATCAGGCCGCGCGTTTGCCAGGCGTCGCGCGCAGCGCCGAACAACCCGCGCGAGAGCTCCGTGGTTTCCCAGAGTTGCCGCCAGGCGAGAATCGAGTCGCGCCCGCGCCACACCCGCAGGTCCGAACCGCCGTCCTCCCGCTGCGCGGGCTGAAGGCCCTGGTCACTCAGGTGGCTGGCGAGTTCTTCGACCCGGCGGAGCAGGTCCGAACTCAGCGCGCTGGGCTGATAGACCAGGTTCGAGCAGGCGCGCAGCACCGCGGTGATCCGGTCGGTCGAGTTCGTCGCCAAGGCCAGCCTCAGTTCCGCCGCCTTCCATGCCGCCAAGGGCGCGAGCGGCAAACCGCTTTCGAGCGTGGCGTCGGGGTAAGCGGCGGCCAATTGCTCGAAGCGGTCCGCGGCTTCATTCGTCAGTCCTGACCGAGCCGTGGTCTGCGCCCACTCGAACTGGGCAAAGGCCGCAAACTCCGCCGGAGGTTGGGAGGCGAGGAAATCCGCCCAGCTTTTCGACGCGGCAGCGGTGTCTCCGTCGAGCGTCGCACGCTGGGCGGATTCCCAGGCGGCGCGCGAGGCGTCGGACAGTTCGGTCGCGTCGAGCGGGCGCGGGCGCGGGGGCGAATCCACCGGTCGCGGCCAGACCAGTTCGAGTTGCGGCGTGATCTCGAAGACCGGACGGTCGAGGGCGATTCCGGGGCTCACGATTGTCCGGTTGGTTGGCGGCGTCGGATCGGACTCGAAGAGCGTCCCGAAGACCCGGTCGGCGGCTTCCTGGGCGAGCCGTCCTGCGCGTTCGCGGGCGGCCTGCTCGGCCAGCAGGCGGTCTTGACGGAGAGAGAGCAGGCCGAGCACAGTCAGGATCACCACAGGGAGGATAATGAGCGCCGCCTGCCAGACAAACGAGGCTCTGCGGAGCGATCGGCGCCGACCGGGCGAGCGCTCTTCGGCAGCAAGAAGCGTCTCAGTCAAGCTCATGGTTGTCGTCCCGTGGCATGATGTCCGATTTCACTGGTAACAGATTCTGCCTCAACAGCCGAGCCGATTTGTCACGGAAATGCAAAGCCGCCGTGCTCGAACTTCGCGGCCTACGGTTCACTGCTCACCGAGTTGCGCCTCCTCCGAAACGTCGCCACGCAGACCGAGGGCGGAATCGAGTGCGATCCGCGGGCTGGCCGCGGGCATTGAGGCTTGCGGTGAGAACAGCCGAACGCGAGACTGCCAGCCAATGCGGCGCCCATGCGCCATCTATGCACAGCGTCAGAAGTCCCGCCGCGTGAGGGCACGCGGCCCGCAGGCTTGCGGGCCGGGTCCCCTGCCTGCCCCGGCGCTGCATTCTTTATGTCGCTCTGTCGAGCTGATGGCCGCGGCTCCACGCACGGTCTGATGAACTCGAGCATGCATGAACCAAGCACCCTGCCATGAACACCGCCTCCTCCGTTCCGCGCCGCGCCTTTATCCAGAAGGCCGCCACCATCACCGCCGTCGGCTTCGCCGCGCCCCATTTGGCCTCGGCGGCCGATCCGACGCCCTCGGCCAGTCCCCGTCCAAACAGCCGGATTCACGTCGGTCTGATTGGCTGCGGCAACATGGGGCGTGTGAACCTGAGCAACTGCGCCGTGCATCCGGACGTGGTGGTCACGGCGGTCTGTGACGTGGACGAGAACCGCCTCGAACCGGTTGTCGAGCGGTTCAAGGGATGCCGCGGGCACCGGGACTACCGCGAGATGCTCGAGCGGAAGGACCTCGATGCGGTGATCATCGGGACGCTCCCGCACTGGCATGCGCTCCAGGCCATCGCCGCCTGCGAGGCGGGCAAGGACATCTACATTCAGAAGCCGATGACCTTGCATCTGGCCGAGAGCCTTGCGGTGCGCAACGCCGTCAGGAAACACGGGCGCATCAGCCAGGTGGGCACTCAGCATCACGCCCGGGAAGAGCATCACCGTGTCATTGAATACGTCCGGTCCGGCAACCTCGGACCCATCGGCGTGGCGCGCGCGTTCAACGTGATGAACCAGACACCTCGCGGGATCGGGTCCGGCGGCCAGCAGAGCGTTCCGGAAGGGATGGACTGGAATCTGTGGTGCGGACCCGGGCCGCTTGTGCCTTACAACCGGTTGCTGGCGATGGACGCGTATCATCACTGTTCCTGGATGGATTTCAGCGGCGGTTGGACTCCTGGCAACGGGCCGCACATGCTCGATCTTCCGATCACGGCGCTGGACTTGGGTTATCCGCTGGTGACCAGTGCCTCCGGCGGTCGTTTCGTGGTGCGCGACGACGGCGACGCCTACGATCATCAGGAGGTGCTCTGGCGCTACCCCAACCTCACACTCACCTGGATGATGTCGCTCACCAATAGCTATGGTTTTGATCTGCAGGGCGACCCCAAGCCGCGGACGCGTCTGGGGGTTTACTTCCATGGAGCCAACGGGACGTTCTACGCCGATTACCTCGGCGCCTCGACACTGGTGCCCGAGGGTGAAGCCCTCAAGGGCAAGCCCGTTCCGCCAATGTCCATCCCTCCTTCCCCCGGCCAGGAACGCGAGTGGCTCGACTGCATCAGGTCGCGTCAGCAGCCCAGTTGCAGCGTGTTCCACCACGTCAAGGTGGATGTGCCGATTGTGCTCAGCCTGCTCTCCCTGCAGTTGGGCCGCTCGATCCGCTTCGATCCGGAAACCGAGCGCATCGTTGGGGACGACGAAGCGACCCGTCGGGCGATTCCGGAATACCGCGCGCCATGGAAGTTCCCGAGCGCGTACCTGACGGCATGAACGCCGATGTCCTCAATGGATGAAATCTGCTGCGAACCCGTCGAACCATGAATGCCACACTTCACGCCGTCGCTTTTGCCCTTCTGCTGTCGCCTCTTGCCGCCTCGGACGCCGGCGAACGGATACCGCGCCCGGATGGCGACATTGACCTGATCGAACCGCTGGCGGGAACGCCATTCACAACCTACCGGCGCGAACTCCGCAACCCGGGCGCCGCCGACCGCGAGGTCCGCACGATCGAGTTCATTCGGGAAATGCCCCTCGACGCACCCGCCTCGGCGTACCGCACGCTGGGTGTGGACGGCTTGAAAGGGGCCGAGGCGCCCGCAGCGAGCTACTTGTTCCTGGGCGTGGCCCGTCCCGACGCCACCGACGGCGCGGTGGGCGGTTGGCTCACCCAGGAACGCGGCAGCGGCAGTGTCCACAGTCGCACCAACGCCTCGGGGCTCGTCATTACGGCCCGGCTCGAGTTCGGACGCCTGCGCCTCAAGCCCGGGCAGCGGGTCGTCACCGACGCGTTTGTCTTCGGGCGGTTTGCCGACGCGCGGCGCGGGCTCGAGGCCTACGCCGACGCCATTGCCGGGGCGCACCGGATCATGCTGCCGCGGATTCCCAACGGCTACTGCACCTGGTATTCGCAGCCGCATGGCGGTGCGTCCGACGAAAAGGCGTTGGCCGAACTCGCCGCGTTCTGCGCGAAGGAGCTGACCCGATACGGATTCGACACGATTCTGGTGGACGACCAGTGGCAGGGGCCTGCGATCAAGAAGGGCGGAATCATCGGGAGCGGCCCCACCGGCAACTTCACCCGGCACGATCCCAAAGGCCCCTATCCGTCCGGCATGAAGGCCAACGCCGACCAACTCGCCCGCCATGGACTGCGTCCGGGGTTGTGGTTCACCCCCTTCTCGTGGGACCCGCGCGATCCGTTGTTCCGCGACCATCAGGACTGGTTCGTGAAGAAGGCGGACGGTTCCTTGTACGAAGTGCTCTGGGCCGGTTGGTGCCTTGACATGACCCGGCCCGAGGCCCGCGCCTTTCTGTCCGACGCGGTCCTCCGGATCACGCGGGACTGGGGATACCGTTACCTGAAGCCGGACGCGATGTGGTGCGGTCTGGCGGCCAAATGCACCTACCCGGGCACGGCCTACGTGGACGACCAGTTTGGCGATGCCGTGTTTGGCGATCCTTACCAGACCAACCTCGAAGCGTATCGCGCCGGGCTTCGCGCCCTGCGCGCCGCGGCGGGGCCGGACACCTACATCGCCGCCTGCAACGTGGCCCAGAACTTCCGTTCGATGGGAGGTTCCATCGGCCTGGTGGACGCGATGCGGATCGGTCCCGACACCGGCGCCGACTGGGGCGCGGTCCTGCCGAACTTTCATCTCGGCACCCGCCTCTACTTCCTCCACAACCGCCTGTGGCACAACGATCCCGATTGCCTGATGGTCCGCGCGCCGCTGACCCTGACCCAGGCCCGCTCCTTCGCGTCGTGGATCGCCGTTTCCGGCTCGCTGAATCTGGTCAGCGAATGGCTGCCCGGGCTGCCCGCCGACCGCCTCGACTGCATCAAGCGGTCGATGCCCAACACCGGCCTGGCAGCCCGTCCGCTCGACCTGTTCGAGAACATGCCCGCCCGGGTCTGGCATTTGACCGACGGACAGCGCCACGTGGTGGGCCTCTTCAACTGGGACGCCGGCAAGCCCATCACCGCCAGCGTCAAACTCGAACAACTCGGCCTTGAAACCGCCGGCGCACAATTCGTCGGCCTGGACTACTGGAGCGGCGGACGCGTCCCCATCGAGGGCGCTACCCTCTCAGTCGAACTCCCGCCCTCGGGCTGCGGCATCGTCGCGCTGGCCCCGCTCCGCGACCGTCCCCAACTCCTCGGCACCTCCCGTCACATCACCCAGTGTTTCGTCGATGTGGGGGCGGACCAATGGACCCAGCCGGTTCTCTCGGGGACATGCAAGGTGGTGGGGGGCGACCCGACGGAACTGCGCATTGCCCTGGCCTCGACGCGCGGGGTGTGGAAACCGGTGGCCGTGGACGCCGCCTCAGCCGACCGCGAAGCGAGTGCGACGGCGTCTCTGAAGGAGGATGGCGGGCTGGTCCGCGTCACCCTGGGCGCTCCCGCGAATCGCGAAGTCCGGTGGTCGGTGCGTTTCGCCGACGAACCTGTCCGGAGTGGCGACGGCCTCGTCGCCCCTCGTTAGCTCACACAATCCATGAACACACCCGCGCTCCTCTCCGCGGCGCTGACGGTCGCCGCTTCTGGCCTGTGCGTCGGCGCGCCGCATCTGCTCGATGCCTGCAACGTCGTCTGGTCCACCCCGAGCACGAACGCGTCCGGCTCGATGCCTTTGCGCAAC